>NZ_JAUBTS010000031.1:0-61974 GCF_036705105.1 Microcoleus sp. B9-D4 | reverse complement strand
CAGGATGAAAATCCTCAATCTAAAATCCAAAATCTAAAATCTAAAATCGGTAGATTGGGGAATTCCGGCGAAAATCCTAACTCCCAAATATCGGTCGATTTTAGATTGGAAAATCAGGATGAAAATCCTCAATCTAAAATCCAAAATCTAAAATCTAAAATCGGTAGATTGGGGAATTCCGGCGAAAATCCCAACTCCCAAATATCTGCAGATTTTAGATTGGAAAATCAGGATGAAAATTCCCAATCTAAAATCCAAAATCTAAAATCTAAAATCTATTTAGTTCGTCCCTTGCTGGAAATAACTCGATCGCAAACAGGTCAATTTTGTCAAGAGCAAAAACTACCCATTTGGGAAGATTCGACAAATCAAGACTTGCAATATAGTCGCAACCGGATTCGATCGGAATTATTGCCTTATTTGGAAACTCATTTCAACCCAAAAGCCCAACAAGCCCTAGCTCAAACAGCCGAACTCCTGCGCGCCGACGTAGAATATCTCGAACTTGCAGCCAGCGACTTGCTACAGCGAGCAATGTCTCCCATTGCAGACAGCCTGCTGGTGGATTTTCAACTTCCCGTCAAGTTAAATCGCCCGATTTTGCGCGAAGCACCCCTGGCCTTGCAGCGACGGGCAATGCGGCAACTACTGCAACAAATATTGCCTTCGGCGCCCAGTTTTGAAAGCGTAGAAAAACTAACCAGCTTAATCGTAGCGCCCAACCGATCGCAAACCGATCCATTTCCTGGAGGAGCGATCGGTCGAGTCGAACACCCTTCGATAATTTTAGATATTAAATTTTAAGCTGAGAGTAAACCCGAAAGGACTTGCCGCAACTCGGAAACTACCCGATCTTGCTCGTCTCCCGTCTCCTGCACCCGATCGAGTTCCCCCGCCACCGCTTCGAGCTTTTGGCGTAGCGCAGTCAAATTGTCCTGCACCGGCTGCAACATTTCTTGATAAACATTCACCCTGCCCCAGAGTTGCGCCACTGCACCTTTCTGGTTGAACAAATTCTGCTCTAACTGCTTGAGTTCGTAGCGTTTCGCTTCACTTTCCCCATTTTGGCGGTTGACATTTGCCTCAATTTGGGATATGGCTTCCCGCACCTGCTGAATTTCGTTTTCCAGTCTTTGCAATTCTTGGCTTTGCTGCTGCCGCTGAGTATTGAGCTGTGCGACAATCGGCGCCAAATCAATATCTCCTCGCTCTTGTTTGGGAGCATTAGCAGTACCCAGCCGCCGCCACAGCACCGCCTGATGCTGCTTTAAAACATCTTCCCGTTCCTGCAACCGGAGGCGCTGTCCCACCAGAGTTTCGTTTAACATCTGATAACTTTCGAGTTCATCTGCCATTTCATTTTCCAAAGCCATGCGATCGTACTCGGTAGCAGCTTGAATTTTCCCTTGCAGCTCCTCGATTGTCTCCCGCTGCAGAGTCAACTCCTCCTCTTGATCGTTAACAAAGCGGAACACCTTTTCCAAATCCTGTTGCAGGTGTTGCACCAGCCCCTGTAACTCGTCAACCGGCATCTTCTCCAAAGCTGACACATCTACTTTTTGCTCCGTACCCGCAGTACCCGAAGCAGATGCGAGCCTGGAAACTTGCTGGTAAAGATCCTCAACAGCCCGCACCTGCAAAGACACGGACTGAGCCTGATCCTGCTTAGCGCTGAGGGTACTTTGCTGCCCTTTAAGCTCCGCCCGAGCCCCGGCCAAAGCTTCTTGAGATTGGTACCACTCTTGCCAGCGGTTTTGCAGGCTCTGATTTTGTCTATCGACCTCTTCTTGTTGCTGTTGAGCTATGCTCTGTTTTTGCTCCAACTGCTGCCAGTGCTGATCCAGAATTGCCTGTTGAGCGCCCACGGCACCAAGAGACTGATTCATTTGTTCCCGCACCCCTTGGGCCGAAGCAATTGCCCCTCCCAACTTCTGCATCAACTCCTGAATCCTCTGCGTCTGCTGCTCATCAATTACTGCCCCCTGCGGAACCTCAGACTGCTGCTGGGCCACCCGTTGCTGCTCGCCCCGCAACTGTTCCCAAGCCGTCTCTATTTCCACGCGACTGCGATCGACTTCTTCTCGCAGTCGGTTAGCTTCATCTCGAGTATTTTCAATTTCCGAGCGCTGAGCCTCCAGTCGCTCCAACTCCTCTTCCATTTGAGCCAACTGCTCTTCGCGGGCTTGCATTTCCATTTCCCGGCGATTGAGTTCCTGACTCGAAAACGTCAGAGAAGCCTTCCACTGTTCAATTTCCTCTTCCTTATCCTTAAACTTGTCCTGCAATCGCGAGAAATTTTGCAGAATGCTCACCAACTGGCGGGCCGCCTCCTGAATCCGCTGCACTTGCTTGCTAGCGCTCAACTCAACCAGCACCAGCGTGCCGTCGTTAAACTTATTAGCTTCCTCAACTGGGATCGCGTCATCGCCTGGTACGGCGCTCCAGTTATGTTCGCCCCGCTGACAAGCTAGCAGTTTCAGTTCAGCCTTACCGCCACCGAGACCAAAGCCGCTTCTCTGTTTTTGTACTTCCGCTAGATACAGCACACTAATAGTCCTCTGCTTCGTAAAACCTATCCCAACTTACTTTAAGTTACTTAAAGGCCTAAAAGATAAGTGGTGTTTACTTCCTACGCTGTTGGGTAGACGGCTAATTCCAACATAAGTAGGCTATCCCCCTTAAGCCAAAGGTTCTTGACTAAACATAACACTGCGTGTGATCTTTAGTCAACTTACCTAAAGTAAATAAGTATAGGCAAGTAAGGATAACTTTTTGCCACTTAAGTCTTACTCTTTGGTGTCCTTTGCCCAATCCGGGGATAGCATTTTTTCCTAACTTTTCTTCAGCACTAACGCATAGCACGTTCTCACGGGAGAGCCTCCAGAAAGCACGGCCGCCGCCCTCCTGGACGAATGAGACAGCAGTATCAATGCCGCTTGATTCAAGACTAGCTCTCACTGCGGGGACTGCCATAAGCCAAAGGTGAAAAAGGTCAGTCCGTCAAAAACTTTCTATTGATTGTACCAGGCTTTAGTTGCGGCTCGATCGTCAGAAAAGCCATCGCTGCCCCCAAGCGGACGTCATCCTCCGGCGGACTAGGGATTTGAACCGCGCTGCCTTAGAATAGGGTAATGACGCGAGCCTATGACCCTCGCGGAGGGCGAGCAAAAAGGTCGATCGGCACTGAGGGTGAGAAACTGTAACCAAAATCCTACTCACCTCTACTCATTCCTTCTGAAATGAGTAGGGATTGAAGCAGTATATAGCGTAATTCAAAGCGATAGAGAGGTAAAAATGCTGTTAGGCTTCAAAACCGAATTGAAACTGAATAATCAACAGCGCACATTGTTAGCCAAGCATTGTGGAGTAGCGCGTCATGCGTGGAATTGGGGATTGTGGTTGACCAAAAATATACTTGACCACAATAAAACCAACGAGAGTGAAAAGCTCAAATTTCCCACAGCTATTGACTTGCACAAACTGTTAGTAGCTATGGTGAAATCAAAAAATCCTTGGTACTATAGCAATCCTAAATCATTTGTAAAAATATGTAGGGGTAGTGCCCCCGTGCCTACCCCAGCCAAGGCGGGGCAACCACGGGGGGTTTGCCCCTACAAGAATTACACGAATCATTTAGGATTGCTATATGAATGCAGCAAGTCTACACCGCAGCAAGCATTAATGGCATTGCGCGAAGCATGGAAACGGTGTTTTAACAAGACTGGGGGAGTGCCGAGATTTAAGAAGAAAGGGCGGCGTGACTCTTTCACGTTAGAAGGCGCAGTTAAAATCTTGGGTGACAATAAAATTCAAGTTCCTGTTATTGGCATTCTGAAAACTTATGAAAGATTGCCACAAGTATTAACCAAGTCTTGCACGATATCCCGTCAAGCCGATAGGTGGTTTATCAGCTTTCGGTTTGACGCCAAACAGCAGGAATCAGGCAATACAAGCATTGTAGGAGTTGACCTCGGCATTAAAGCATTAGCTACTCTCTCAACAGGTGAAGTAATTGGTGGCGCAAAATCATACAAAAAATATGCAGCCAAAACGTCAAGAATGCAATGGCTAAACCGCCATAAAGTTATCGGTTCAAGCAACGGTCAAAAAGCGCAAGTCAAGATAGCGAGACTGCATAGAAAAATAGCTAACATACGTAAAGATACGTTACACAAGTTGACGACATTACTTGCCAAAAACCACGGTGTAATTGTCATAGAGGATTTGAATGTAAGCGGAATGATGGCTAATCATAAGTTGGCTGGGTCTGTTGCTGATCTGGGATTCTTTGAGTTTCGGCGCCAGTTAACCTACAAATGCGAGTTGTACGGTTCAAAGTTGGTAATTGCTGACCGTTGGTTCCCGTCCAGTCAAACCTGTTCTAACTGTGGAACAAAAAAAGAAACACTTTCCTTGAGCGAGAGAGTGTTTGAATGCTCCCATTGCGGATTGGTGATTGACCGTGACTTAAACGCCGCAATTAATTTGTCAACAACCGTCAGTTAGGCGGGGCTCGTGCCTGTGGACTGGTGAGTGCCGACACCGCCAGGATGAAACAGGAAGTAAGCTTCACAATACTACTGAGTAGACTTGTCTAGTCATGAGTAGATGTGAGTAGGTCTTATGTAACGCAATACTAAGGTGAAACTCTACACTTAGAGAATGCCGCGAGTTTCGCGGTTTCAGCTTGTGGACTGGTAGCGCCGCGGAGGAGTGGCAGCAA
Organism: Microcoleus sp. B9-D4; assembly: GCF_036705105.1. Classification (NCBI taxonomy): domain Bacteria; kingdom Bacillati; phylum Cyanobacteriota; class Cyanophyceae; order Oscillatoriales; family Microcoleaceae; genus Microcoleus; species Microcoleus sp. B9-D4. Next base: position 57,251 of record NZ_JAUBTS010000031.1, on the reverse strand, counting down.
GTATCGCCCTTTCGTCAATTCCCAATTGTGAGATCAGCATCAGCGCGTAAATTATTGACGGAAACTAAAGTCAATCTTTTCGCCAGCACACAGTCTTTCCGAGCTCAGACGCCAACGGTTTTAAGGAGGATACTTTAGCTGCATGCAGGGAAATTTGAGTGAAATAGACATCCGCAGCATCCTGCAATTGATTGAGTTAGGTCAGCGAACCGGAGAACTGTTCGTAGAGGCCTACACCTCCACCGGCAGCAGCACGGGTACTCAACCTACCCCGCGCTCCCTTGCAGGACAATCCTGGTATGTCTTCTGCTTCAACGGTCAGATTATTTACGCTACCCAGAGTGCGGGCAGTTTGTTTCGCTTGCGCGACTACCTGCGCCGCTACAAAGCAGATACCGCCCTCGACAAAATCCAAGTTCCCTATATGGCATCTACCAATGCCCCAGAATACGGCTACCTATGGGCCCTGCTCGAAAACCACATCCTCACCCCAGCTCAAGGACGCAACATCATCCAGAGCATGATCCACGAAACCCTATTTGACTTGCTCAGTCTCCACCAGGGTTCCTTCACTTTTGAAATGGGCCCAGCTTTGGCTCCTCAACTGACCAGCTTAGAAATTAGCTCCCTGCTGGCAAAGATTGTCAAACAGGTGCAGCAGTGGAAGCAGTTTCACCCTCACATTCAGTCGCCCAACCAATGCCCGGTGATTTCCGACCCCTCCGAGCTGCGAGTCGCACTGCCTGTCAATACCTTTAATACTCTCAGACGCTGGGCCGACGGGCACACTTCCATCCGCCAAATGGCGCGCTACCTCAACCGAGACGTGCTCACTGTCGCTAAGGCGATTTATCCATTTGTGCAGCAGGGATTGGTGCAAGTATTTTACGAACCCTCTGTGGCCCCGACCAACAACAAAAAAGAATGGTCGTCCCTAGAAACCAAGGTTCCCAGAGTTGTCTGTATAGACGACGACAATACTATTCGCAAAACAGTCGAGTCAATTTTAAATGAACACGGTTACGAAGCTACTACGATCGGCAATCCCCTCCAAGCATTGAGTTTGGTGTTTCAACTCAAACCCGATTTAATTCTGTGTGACATCGCCATGCCGGAACTCGACGGCTACGAAATTTGCGCTATGCTGCGTAGTTCGAGCGCTTTCCGGCAGACGCCGATCGTGATGTTGACGGGCATCGACGGATTTATCGACCGCGTTAAAGCCCGCATGGCCGGAGCTACAGACTTTTACACTAAACCTTTTGGTGAAAGCGAGTTATTGATGCTGGTAGAAAAATATGTGGGCCCAGGCTACCCTCGGGTCAATCTCTCGGAAAGATTATTAGAGCGCTCGCTAGAAGACCAATTAGAAGAAAAATAACTATCGCACCGATGCCATGATCGGAGATTTTTTGTACCTGCGGTTAGATCGAGTCTCGGCCGCCACAAGGACAAAGCTGGGGGTATTATTGGCGATCGCACCATAAACTAGAATGTATTAATCCGCGCGCTGGCATAAGGGCGTCGGTAAAACTCTGTTCAATTTCTAGACCCAAGTGGGTCTAACACGCTCAAAGTGCAAATATAATATACTTGTTCTCCACTTGTAGCCGCTCCGAAAAACTGATGCACAGAGCTACTTATGGCTAGGTATTTCTGTACAAAGTCAGAGAGTCCAATTCTCAGTCTTAAGTGACTCCGTTCATGATTGTCGCGACACCAGCCATGTCAACAAATCCTCGCTAATCCGAGTATCGGTTTAGCATTCATCGCAGAAATTACCCAGAGTTTTACCAATTGAGACGGCGGTGGGAGTACAAAGTGAAGCTTTAGGGGTTTCAAATTAATTGTTCGTAGTCGATTTGAGCTAATTTGCCAGCAGAAGTCGCGCGAATTTATTGATGGTAGTCAATTATTGACGGAGCAAATTTATTGCCAAGCACCTCCTGCCGTCGCGTCATTCACCCCTTGGCTGTGTCAAGCTTGGCTGTGTCAAGTTTCGACCATCGAAGTTTCGATCCGGTTCTTCTTGGCGGGAAACCTCAACAATTTGCTAGAAATGCAGGTGTCAGAATTATGATTAGCGGTAGCCCAGACTTTATATTACCAGGACTAGGTGTAGATCCGGCTCCGGAATTCCAAGAACTAGAAACTCCCGAAGGCGAGCTGCACCTGCGGTTCTACGTTCCTTCGGGGAACGAGTTCGCACTGCCGGCGACAGGGATTAGAGAGGTCCTATCCCCGTCCCCAGACCGCATGACACCGATCCCCAACGTTTCCTCTTTGCTTTTAGGTACGCTAAATATGAGAGGACGAGTGATTTGGGTGGCAGACCTCGGCCAATTTCTGGGAGATCAAACACCTCTGAACACAGATAGACCAGAAATCCCGATCGTGGCTGTGGAAGACCAAGACACGATTTTGGGGCTGGCAGTCGATCGAATTGTGGGGATGGACTGGCTCGACGTAGAGCAACTGCACTCTCAGAACAATGCACCAGACGGCATGATTCCATTTCTGAGGGGAGAATGGATGTTAGGTGCACCAGCTCAGAAAGTGCTCCGACTGCTAGATCAAGTGAAAATTCTGCGCTCGGCGCGGTGGGCAGCGTGAAATCGATTTTAGATTTGCGATTTGCGATTTTCGATTGAGGTCTAACCATCAACAGTCACACGACTTGAGGCGCGCATCTAAACATTCAATTCAAGATAAAAATCAAAAATCTCAAATCTAAAATCTAAAATCCAAAGAGGGCGGCAAATGGCAACAAGTACCAACTTTCAGCAGGACTACCAACGGGCAGAAGCGGCCTACATGGATGGCAATTATTCAGAAGCCGCAGCCCTAGTTTATCAATTAGTAGAAGATTTTCCCGAAGACCCCAGCGCTCGCCTGCTGTGCGGACACATTTACTGCTACGGACTGCAACAGTATGAGGTGGCGCGGGAACAGTACACGGTTGTGCTAGGCCTGAGTGACGACCAGAGTTTGGTGGAACACGCTCATAGCGGAATTACCTACACAGATCAATTTTTATCAGGAGAACTGCCAACGGAAAATTTCGAGGCTTTGTCTGCTGAAACTGAATTAGAATTCTACCCAGACTTATCTCTCGATGAAGGGTTAGAAGACCCAGATTTGGGACTTTTCCAAGGAAATTCCCCATCCCTTTCCTATAGAAGTCAATCCCCAGACGACTTGGAAAACGAGGACTTGGCAGACTTGGGCATGAGTGGCTTGGGGTGGGAAGCAGAAGACGACGATGGCGCAGGCTCAGTCCCAGATTTAGCCTCACATTCTAACCCCTTTGGTGGCGACAGCGGCGGAATGGCAGCTTATGCTGAGAACTCCGGCTCCCTAGACATAGACGAGTTTGCCGACTCGGACTTTCCAGACCCTTTTGCCTTAGATGATGGAGGGTTTGATGGTGCTGACTTGTCTAGCAGCAAAGTGTCTGCCAAAAGCGCACCTTACTCAGGAGATTCGTTTTCAGAAGCTCCGACTCAGATGCTCAACGGTCAAAGTTTTGCCTCAAAAGAAATCGGGAATTCCTTCGACTCGAACCAACTAGACTCCCCCATCGGCCCCTCGGACAATTTTGGCGAACCTTTTGGGGAGCTCGATTTGCCAGACGAATTCGACGATAACTCCGACTACGACTACCAATCCCCGCCCCAGAGTGGTCAAAATTACGGTCATAACGCACCCTATGTCGAAGAGGAAGACCCCTTTGCCGAGGCGATGCCCTCGTCGGGTTTCGGGTCTTCTCGACCTCAAAACAAACAGCCGAATAACGGGTCGGACTACTCGTCAAACTATTCGCTGGCGGAAGACGAAACGCTGTTGATGGGAGGTGCTGTCCCCAACTCTCAAAGTCAAAGGTCGAGCCGGGGACAATTTAATTCAGTCGATCCACCCTCTGCCAACAGCAACGGTTACAGCGACTCGGAACCCCCGGCATTTAGCTCTAGAGACAACTTCGAGTTAGATGCTTTTGAAGACGACGCTTTTAGCGATTCTTTCTCTTTCGACGAAAACGAACAAGCAACAGCTTTCGGGGCGTCCGACAAGAACCACAGCGCCTGGTCGTCCAAAGCTGGGAACGCTCAAGAACACAGCGACTTTTTAGACGAATTTGACGAGTTTGACGATTTGGGCAATTTGCCCGACTTTGACATCTCAGAAGATGCCACCAGTTCGATCTTGACTAGAAATAACACCAATTTCGGCAACTCGACCAGCGGCATGATGGGAACGACTGGCAGCAGCCTGGACTTTGACAACAGCGATGGCTCAGCAATTCGGGATGACGAAATATTTAGCATCAGCGGCCCGGCTGATGCGTCTGTGCCGACTTTTTCTCCCACAGAAACAGAAGCGGTCGATACTTCGGTAACAGTAGAACAGGGGGGACTGGCTTTCTTGGAAAATGCCCCTTTGTTTACAAAACAGTTGTACACGGCAATCGGGGCGGGACTGGTTTCTCTGGTAGCTGTGGCTTTCGTCACCAACATTGCCTCCTATCAAGCTCTGCGGCAAGACAAACCGGAGGCGATCGTTTACCTGCGCCAAACAGGCTGGGTAATGACCGCAGCCGCAGGCTTTACCAGCTTTTTAACTTCTTGGGGCATCGGCCAGTTGATCGCCAAGCAGGTACGCAAGTCGTCGGATAATTTGCAAGCTCAGTTCGATGCCGTATCTCAAGGAACTTTGGACGCTCGCGCTACGGTTTACTCGGAAGATGAATTTGGCAAAATGGCTGCTAAATTCAACCACATGGCGAAGGTCATCCAAACCACGATTAGCGATACCAGGCGCAAGTCTGACGAGCAGGAACAGGCAAAAGAAGACTTGCAGCGCCAAGTGATTCGCTTGCTAGACGACGTGGAAGGAGCGGCACGGGGTGACTTGACGGTGACTGCGGAAGTGACCGCAGACGTTTTGGGCGCTGTTGCTGACTCGTTTAACTTGACAATTCAAAATCTGCGCGAAATCGTCCATCAGGTGAAGCAGGCGGCTCGGGAGGTCAGCAAAGGCGCGACAGATAGTGCTAAGTTTGCGGGCGATTTGTCTTCCGACGCGCTGCGGCAAGCTGAGGAACTGGCGGCAACGCTGAATTCGGTACAAGTCCTCACCGATGCGATTCAGCGGGTCGCAGAGAGCGCTAGAGAGGCGGAAGAAGTGGCCCGGGGGGCGGCGGCAACGGCTCTGAAAGGGGGCGAGGCTGTGGAGCGGACGGTGGCCGGGATTTTGGAAATTCGAGAAACGGTAGCAGAAACCACGAGAAAAGTCAAGAGGTTGGCGGAAGCTTCTCAAGAAATTTCTAAGATTGTGGCTTTAATTGCGACGATCGCCTCCCGAACGAATTTGTTGGCCCTCAACGCCAGTATTGAGGCGGCGAGAGCTGGGGAAGCGGGCAGGGGTTTTGCGATCGTGGCAGATGAGGTGCGACAATTGGCAGACCGATCGGCTAAGTCTTTGAAAGAAATCGAACAGATCGTGATGCAAATTCAAAGCGAAACCGGCGCGGTAATGACGGCGATGGAAGAAGGGACGCAGCAAGTTATTGAGGGGACAAGATTGGCAGAACAGGCGAAGCGATCGCTTGAAGATATCATTCAAGTAACTAACCGAATTGACGTGTTAGTGCGATCGATTACTGCCGACACAGTAGAGCAAAACGAAACAGCTCGCGCGGTAGCCAGTGTGATGCAAGCAGTAGAGCTAACTGCTCAGGAAACATCCCAAGAAGCGCAGCGAGTTTCCGGTGCTTTGCAAAACTTGGTAGGCGTTGCTCGCGACCTTTTGACATCGGTGGAAAGATTCCGAGTAGAAACAGCAGAAAGACAATAATCAATTGTCTAATGCTTTTTTGCGGGCTGATTTACAATCAGATTAGTGTGGGAATTATGGCATAAAAAAAGCAACCTCGCAGTCTTGAACCCCCTGCGGGGCTGCTAATTCAACACCTAAAGGAAGTAGGAGTTGCACAGATGGACGATAACATAGTAGAGGTAATACCGGGCATCTTTGGTGAAGTTCAGCCGACGGGCTGTATTATCTCTACCCTCGCTAAATCTAGTAGTGGCTATGCAAACAAGAGACTTCGCATTAACGGTGAATGGAAAACTTTTAATGTCCACCGTTTAGTATTAGAAAATATCTTAGGTCGTCCGATTAGACCGGAATACTTTGCTTGCCACACTTGCGATGTCCGCAACTGCATTAATCCAAACCATTTATGGGAAGGTTCTAGACTGGAAAATTCTCAAGATAGGTTTAAGAAAGGACGAATTAAAGATGTAGGAAGTACATCTGCGCCGAAACCTCAAAAACAAGTGCGAGGCATAGAAGTAATTCCAGGCATTCGCGCTGAAATACAGCCGAACGGCTGCATGATTTGTACCTTGGCTAAAAGAAGTGATGGTTACGCCATTAAAGGTACTAAAATTAATGGCAAAACAAAAAGTTTCTACGCTCACAGACTTGTACTGGAACACAAACTGGGAAGACCTGTAAAACCCGGTTATTTTGCGTGCCACAGTTGCGACGATCGCGGTTGTATCAATCCCGACCATTTGTGGGAAGGAACCCCCGCCGATAACTCCCGCGATGCTATAGAAAAAAACCGCTTTCCTTTCGCTCCCGGCAAAATATCTGTCCACCGCAAACTCAAACCAGAACAAGTGCAGCAGATTCGCTATCTTTTAAGTGAGGGCATATCGAAAGCAAAAATAGCCAGGACATTTGCCATATCTCGCAGTCAGATTATTCTCTTGGCAAGGGGCGATATCTACAGAGACCTTCTCTAGAAATACTAAAATAGAGCCAATACAATAACGCTTAAAATCAGGAATAAAACTATGCTGCCGGAGCAACAACAGAGGATAATGGGCTACTTTATTGAGGAGGCAAAAGACCACCTCAATACGATCGAACAAGGCTTGCTGAATCTGCAAACCACGATCGAAGACCCAGAACTGGTCAACGAAGTATTTAGGGCCGCTCACTCTGTCAAAGGAGGAGCAGCAATGCTGGGGCTGACGAGCATTCAGCAAACAGCTCACAGACTAGAAGATAGTTTTAAAGTTTTAAAAGAGTGCAGCGTTAAAGTAGACCAACAGCTAGAGTCCCTTTTTCTGCGAATTTTTGACACATTGCAAGGGCTGTTAGAGCAACTGTCGGGGCCTTTTGGACTGACAGAAGAATTGGGAGAACAGATGGTTCGAGAATTAGAACCAGTATTTGAAGAGCTCAACGGGCACTTGGGGGGACTCGTTGGACACGGAGAACACCATGCAGACGAGAGCTACGCGATGCCAGTACCCGAACCAGTTATGGCGGGGGTGGGAGTCGGGGCCTTTGCCTCATCAAAGAGTTTTCCAGATTCGCGGTCAGTTTACGCACCGGATGCCAGAGCAACAGAAGACAGCGCGCTGCAGCTAGTATTTGACTCGGACGTGCCGGCGAGGATGCGGGAACTCCTGCAAGAGTTTAAACAGCCGGAGGGGCCAGAAAGCAGGCGGCAACTCAAGAACATTTGTCGGAACTTGCTCAGGGCAGGGGAAGAATTTGAACTGCCCTGCTGGATAGAATTGATCCAAGCTGTATCCAAGGCGATAGCCAACCCAGAAAATACCTACCGCACCTTAGCGCCAACGGTGATCAAAGACATCAAACAAGCGCAAGAACTGGTAATTTCTGGTCTAGAATCGTCGATCGCACCAAGCGCAAAACTTCTGGCGCTGCAGCCGGCTGTTCTGGTTCCAGAAACAGATTTTGAAGATTTGCTGGCCTTTGCTCAACCGAGTACATCCGGGAAAAACGTGGTTTCTGTTGAGGATGAGGCCTGGGATCTGGTGGGATCGGGCGATTCCGGGGATGGATTGAACAAGTTGCTGCCGACTATTTCTGGGCTGAGTATAGACGAGCTGTTCGACCAACTAGACAGTGGCGACAGCAACGATGACAGTGGCATTCGATCGTCCCAGTTCGACGAGGATTCCGCCTTCGCAGAATCGGATATGGAGACGGGTGCTTTTAGAGGCTCGACCCGCACCGGCCCGGAAGTGGGCGCTGCAGAACTCAACACTTTAGCTGACTTGTTTGACGGGGAGTCCCCGGATCTCGACGGCGCTTGGGAAGAAGAAGAAGACCTCGACTATGCACAGTCTTCTGGGATATCGGCGGCCCGAATGCTGGGTTTAGACGACGACAATTCCGGCGATTTTACTGATTTGTTGTTTGACGAATACGATGCGGAAAGTTCCGAAACGAACACGAAGCCTCCGATTGACGACCTGACGAGTTTGTTTGGGGAGGATTTGCTGTTTGGAGAGGAGGCAGAGGGCTCGACAGTAGCTGCCGGTCAGAAAAATGCGGGTTCGAGCCAGCGGTTAACTCGCAACCAGGTTAAAACGGGTAACGGTAGGGGTGGTTTGGAGCGACGATCCGACACGGTGGCCCCAGCGAGGGGACAAGCGGACGAAGATGCTCTTGGTACGCTGTTGGACGAAGTGGCGGCCCAAACTTCTGCAGGTGGTACGGAGGACAATGCTGATTTCGAGAACTTGTTCGGCGATTTAGGCTTATCTGAGACAACAGGTGTGCCTGCAGTCTCTTCGGAGTATTCCCTGAAGTCTGAGGCTTTAGACGGAGAATCGAAGGAGCCTGCAGCCGGGGGGGGCAATGATTCAGCGGAGGCAGAAGCGCTTGCTCTGCCTGAAATGGATGATTTCGAGTTGTTCTCTGAGCTTGGCGAGGAATCGGATTTGAGCGAGCTGTTGGCGATTACTTCTAATTTCCTTTCTTCAGAAGACGAAGGTACGGAGAACGGGGGCGATCGAGCTCAAGCTGCAGGCACCGCACAAAATGAGGAAATGGGCAACGTTCTTAACATGACATCAAATTCTGATTTAGATATCTCTGCGGATGAAAACTGGCTAGAAGATGCTTTCGGCATGGAAGACGAGTCTGTGCAATCGCTCAACCTGGAAGTGGACGATACGGATTTAGATGCGCTGTTTGGGGATATGACCTCGGACGCGATTTCTGAGGAGGAACAGACTGTGCGGGATCGGCAAGGAGTGGCTACTTCCCAAGAGGCGGCGGATTTGGCTGAGCTTTTCGGTTCTGTACCTACGGGTACTGAGTATGACGGAGAAGCTTCGGGGCAAGCCCGTGGGGGTTGGCTGAAGGATGGGAATTCAGAATTGCTGAGTGCCGCCGATTTGGGAGTTGAGGAGGGCGACTTGGGGAGTTTGTTCGACAACAATAACAATGGTGCGGCTGTTTCCGACCAAGGCTTGACAAATTCGGCAGAGGTTGAACTTGGGGCTTTGTCGCACGATCGTCCTGAGTCGGAAATTTCAAATGTCGAATCTGATGAGGGCGCAGCTTTCGATTTCTTGGAGGATATGTTTGGCGAAGGCATGGTGCAGCACGGCGATGCTGGATCGGCGCCAGATGACGGCGCGGCCGTGGATGTGAAGGAGTTGTCTGCCCAACCTACCGATGGTTTGTTCGACGAGGTGAGTGCGGATTTGTTCGATCGAGCCGAAACAGATGGCGCCGGGGATTCTGAGGGCGAAGATGATTTGTTTGATGCCCTGGAAACGGATTTTTCGAGTGCGGATTTAGAGGCACTGCCTGCAGAATCTCTCGATGGTATGTTTGAGGGCGATGGTGACTTGCTCTCGGTGATGGAAAGCGGGGCTACTCTCAACAACGAAGAGTTGGAGGGTTTTGATGATTTGTTGGATTCGATCGATGCTGAGGTTCTGGTGACTTCGGAACTGACGACGGGCTTTTGGGACGCTGAGGACGAGTCGGCCCAGGCCGATTCCTCGGAGTTGGAAGAGGGGTCGCTGGCAGACTTTTTTGGCGATGGCGAATCAGACGAGGAGAATGCCGAAGGCAATTTTGACGATTTAGAAGCACTGTTAATTGCAGGGGGTGCGGTCGCTGTCATAGCAGCTTCTGGAAGCACAAATCAGAGTCCGGTAAATACAGAAGTTTTCTCGGATCTCGAAGAACTCCTCAGCGAGAGCGCAACTATGCCGGAAATTCATGCACCGACAACTGCTAGTAAAGCTCCGCGCGCTGCTGCCGATGAGAGCGACGACGAATTTGGCGATTTGGAAAAACTGCTGGAAGATCCAAAGGACGGCGGCCGCCAAGGGGAAGGCAATATGGGGCCGTCGGCGATCAACAGACCCAGGCGGAATGCCCGCGCGGGCGGGTTCGGCGACCAGACGATGCGCGTGCCGGTCAAGCAACTGGACAACCTCAGCAATTTGATGGGGGAACTGGTGGTGAACCGCAACAGTTTGGAGCAAGACCAAGAACGGATGCGGCAGTTTTTGGACAATTTGCTGCACCAGGTAACGCTGCTGAGCGATGTGAGCCAGCGGACTCAGGATTTCTACGAGCGGAGTCTTTTGGAGATTGCTTTGCTGGCAAATCGGCAGGGACACCGATCGGCCTGGCGCTCTGAAGATTCGGCCCACACCCGGGAAAGTGCCTGGAGACCGGAGGAAATGGACAGGTTTACTCCTTTCCACAGTTTGGCTCAGGAGATTATTGAGCTGATCGTGCGGGTGCGGGAGTCGGCTGCGGACATTGAGTTTTTGGTGGATGAGGCTGATCAGGTGACTCGCCAACTGCGACAAGTCACGACTCAACTGCAAGAAGGTTTGACTCGCGCCCGGATGAAGCCGTTTGCGGAGACGACGGACAGGCTGTTTCGGGCGGTGCGGGAAATTGCGATTAAGTGCGGGAAGCAGGCTCAGTTGCAGGTTGAGGGTAAGGATATTTTGATCGACAAGATGATTGTGGATCAGCTATATGACCCGATGACTCATTTGGTGAACAATGCGATTACTCACGGGATCGAAGCGCCGGAGGTGCGTCTGGCGGCTGGGAAGCCTGCAGTCGGCAGGATTACGATTCGCGCTTTCCACCAAGGGAATCAAACCGTGGTTTCGGTTTCTGATGACGGGGCGGGAATTGACCCGCAAAAGGTGAAGGCGAAGGCGATTAAGCAGGGTATGCTGACGGCGGCTCAGGCTCAGAGGATGTCTCGCTCGGAAGTTTACGATTTGCTGTTTATGCCGGGTTTCAGCACTCAGGAACAGGCGACGGAGTACGCCGGCCGGGGGGTCGGTATGAATGTGGTGCAGACTTCGTTGCAGGAGATTCGGGGCACTGTGTCGATCGATTCAACCATCGGCAAAGGGACTGTGTTTACCATCCGTTTACCTCTAGTGTTGAGTATTTCTAAGGCTCTGACTTGCATTAGCGATCGCGCTCGCATTGCTTTCCCGATGGATGGGGTCGAGGATATGATCGATGTGCCTCGCGATCAGGTGACGACGGGGGCGGATGGTTTGCCTTGCATTGAGTGGCGGGGTCAAAGCTTGCCGTTCCGGCCGCTGCGGGATCTGCTGGCTTACAGTCGCCATTTGGGTCGGGGGAGTGTTTACGGGTTCAATACTGACGATGACATGATTTCGGTGATCGTGCTGCGCTCTGCTGGCAATTTCTTGGCGGTGCAGGTGGATCAGGTTTCGACGGAACAGGAAATTGTGATCAAGCCGTTGGAGGGGCCGGTGCCGAAGCCGATCGGGATTGCTGGGGCCACAGTGCTCGGGGACGGCCGGATCGTGGCGATTGCGGATGTTCTGGAGCTGATCGATTTGGCTACGGGAAGGCTGCGGAAGGATACTGGCGGTACGCTTTGGGATGAGGGCGATCGGGCTGCTGCGGAGGCGGAAATCGAGAAGACTGAGCCGACTGTGCTGATTGTCGATGACTCGATTACCGTGCGATCGCTATTGTCGATTACTTTCGAGAAGTCTGGCTATCGTGTGGAAGAAGCTCGCGACGGTAAGGAAGCTTGGGAAAAGATGAAATCTGGTCTGCCTTGCGATATCGTTTTCTGCGATATTGAGATGCCGAGAATGGACGGTTTGGAACTACTTTCTCGGATGCAGAAGGATGCGGTTTTGTGTGAATTGCCGATCGCGATGCTAACTTCTCGCGGTGCTGACAGACACCGCCAAATGGCTTACAGTTTGGGCGCGAAAGGTTATTTCACTAAGCCTTATTTGGAGGAGCAATTGCTTGATGCTGCTTCTCGGATGTTGAAAGGTGAGGTTGTTGGTGCTCCGGTTGGTGTGTAATGTGTAAATCTGCTTTTATCTGCGGTTGAAAAATGCGAATTTGTTAACCGCAGATGAAATTGGATTGATTAAACCGCAGAGGACACAGAGAACGCAGAGAAAGAGAACAGAGAGATCGATGGTTCCGAGGAAGGACGAATTTGATATAATTTATCTGGGTTTATCTGTGTTTATCTGCGGTTGAAAAAGGGAGTTGATTGACCGCAGATGAAAATGGATTGATGCGGATTTAGATCGCGCTTTCGGTTTTGGTGGTAGGCTGGGAAAGTGGGGTGTAGCGGAAGGGCGATCGATTATTTATGGACGCTGAAGAACTTTTAGAAAGATACGCTAAAGGCGAACGGAACTTTCAGTCGGCTATGCTGAGAGGGGTAGACCTCAAAGGTGCAGACTTGAGTGGAATAGACTTAACCTCTGCAAACTTGACAGCAGCAGAGTTGAATGAGGCAAACCTAACCAAAGCAACGCTTAATAGTACAAACCTCACCAAGGCATCTCTGAAAGGTGCAAATTTGAGCGGGTTAGTAGCAACTTCTTCTCCAAACTTCACTTATGCAGATTTGTCCGGTGCTGATTTGAGTAAAGCCAATATTAATTATGCTAAGTTTAGTAATGCGAACTTGAATGAAGCAAACCTAAGTGATGCCGAACTAACTTCTGCAAACTTCACTGAAGCATCCTTGATTGAAGTGTATTTGAGTAGAGCTAAACTTAACAATGCAAATTTGACTAAGGCAAACTTGACTGAAGCAGACTTAAGTCGGGCGGATCTAACTGGCATAAAAATCAGAGATACTAATCTTCAGGGAGCCAAGCTGCGCGGTGTCAATTTGTCTAACTATGACTTGTCTGGTATCAATCTAGCAGAAGCCGATTTAGCTGGAGCAGAACTGGTAGAAATAAATCTGAGAAACGCTTGTTTGCGGAGGACAAATTTAGAGAGAACAGGTCTTCAAAGAGCTAATTTGATGCGAGCAAATCTGGAGGGTGCTAAGCTTAAAAGAGCAGATTTGACTGACGCAAAGAGTTATGGTATGAACATCAAGGATGCAGACTTCACTGGTACAATCATGCCCGATGGAGAATTTTACAAACCGGAAACCTCTCAACAACAATCCCAAAAAGTGACATCTATGACGCGCAAAATTATTCGTACTGACAAAGCACCGGCACCCGTGGGCCCTTACAATCAAGCCATTGCCGCAACGGGCACTATGCTGTTTGTAGCTGGCCAAATTGCGATCGACATTAGACTAAACGATATTGTCTACACCGACGACGTGGCAAAACAAACCGAACAAGTTATGGCAAATCTCGAAGCCATTCTCACAGAAGCCGGCGCTACTTGGTTGGATGTCGTAAAAACTACGGTTTTCCTCAAAGATATGAATGATTTTGCCGCCGTGAATGCGGTTTATGCGAAATATTTTGATGCGGAAACTGCACCGGCACGCGCTTGTGTGGAGGTTTCGCGTTTGCCGAAAGATGTATTAGTTGAGATTGACTGTATTGCGGTTATTTGACTATTAGGGCCCGATCCCCCCTAGCCCCCCTTAATAAGGGGGGGACAAGAGCCGTCTCAAAGTCCCCCTTCTTAAGGGGGATTTAGGGGGATCGAGACTCAGCTAAAAGAGAGATTTATCAAGGGTTTTAGGCTGAAAATTGAACCCTGTTTCGCAGGCGATCGCCCGTTTTAGGAAGAGGTTTGTCTGAGTAGTCGTAATGTTCTGCTAGGATACTCGTGAGAGCACCTGTATGGGAAAGCAATCTATCCTCCCATCCAGGGGAAGAAAGCGATTCCGTTTTGAAAACGATCAACCGTTTCGGCATTGATTTATGCCTCCTTCTAACATACTTTATATTTTCTTCAGTCCGCGTAGGCGGACTTCGTTTATGTAGTTGCGGTTTCAACCGCCGAAAGATAAAAGAGGTAACTTTATATTTGATTGAGTCCGCTAGGAGTAAACTTAATTTATGCAGTTGCGGTTTCAACCGCCGAGGGTAAAGTGCGCGAATGTATTAACTTCTACAGCCGATCGCACTTTTGTCGATCTGTCGCTGTCGCGCACCTACTCCCAAATCAATCTGAAACAATCAGATTTAATCTCAATTAGCAATTAGCAATTACTAATCACGAGTTACCAATTAGCAATTAGCAATTACTCTACAAGTAATTACCAATTACCAACCGTAAACTATTTATTCAGCGCTTCGCGGGCGGCTACCGCTTCGTCGGGATGAATATTCAAGCGGGTCAAATTAATTCGACCTTTGTTGTCAATTTCTCGCACTTTGACAATCACTTCATCGTTCACAGCTAACTCGTCTTCCACTTTGCCAACGCGGTAGTCGGCTAACTGGGAAATGTGAATCATTCCTTCTTTTCCGGGCAAAATTTCCACAAAAGCGCCGATCGGAATAATTCGAGTTACGCGACCGACATACACGTCTCCTGCATTCAACTTGCGCGTCATGCCTTGGACAATGTTGTAAGCCCGCTGAGCTTTTTCGCTGTCGTTGCCGGCAATTGTCACGGTTCCGTCGTCTTCGATGTCTATTTTGACACCGGTTTCTTCGGTGATGGCTTTGATCGTTTTGCCACCTGGCCCAATTACCAAACCGATAAATTCTGGATCGATTTTCAGGGTTAGCAAACGTGGTGCAAACGGCGACATTTCCTTGCGGGGAGTGTCGATGCTTGCCAGCATTCTTTCTAAAATGTGCAGTCTGGCGGGTTTGGCTTGGCGGATGGCATTGGCAATTACATCTAAGGGCAAACCTTTGATTTTCATGTCCATCTGCAAAGCAGTAATCCCGGTGTCGGTACCGGCTACTTTGAAGTCCATGTCGCCTAAGAAGTCTTCAATTGCCTGAATGTCAGTCAAAATTCGGACTTCATCGCCTTCTTTAATTAAGCCCATTGCCGCGCCGCTGACGGGTTGGGAAAGGGGAACGCCTGCATCCATTAATGCTAGCGTTGAGGCGCAAACTGAACCCATTGAGGTGGAACCGTCGGAAGAAAGGACTTCTGAAACTACGCGAATCACGTAGGGGAAATCTTCTTTGGATGGCAAAACCGGCAGTAAAGCGCGTTCTGCGAGGGCTCCGTGACCGATTTCTCGGCGTCCGGGCGATCGCATCGGCTTGGTTTCTGCTACCGAAAACGGCGGGAAATTGTAGTGATGCAGGTAGCGTTTGTCTTGCTGTGGGTGCAAGTCGTCTCCTAAGTCTTGGGCGTCGCCTGGGGTTCCCAGGGTAGCTGCGGACAAGACTTGAGTCAACCCGCGATTAAACAACCCAGTGCCGTGTACTCGCGACGGCAGCACGCCTACGCGACAAGAAACGGGTCGCACCTCGTCTAGCTTGCGGCCGTCTACACGGACGCCATCTTCGAGGATCTGCTTCCGCATCATTTTTTTGGTAACGTCTTTGAAAACGTTGCCGATCGCCTTGCTGTTGGCGGTGGCCGCTACTTTTACCGGGTCCTCTTCCGGGAGTTCGGCGATCGCAGCTTCGACTGCATTTGCCTTAACTTCATCCAATGCTGCATTCCGTATTGTTTTGTCTTTTTCAAATCTTGACAAAATGATGCGGATGGGTTCTTGGGCGCGATCGCGAATGAAGGTTTCCAGGGCCGAATCTTGCGATGGCCGTTCCTCTACCACCAAATCGATGCCCAATTCCGCCATAATTTCGCGCTGGGCTTGAATCAAGTCACAGGCTGCTTCATAGCCGAAGTCGATCGCCTCGATGATATCCTGTTCGGGCAACTGGTTGGCGCCGGCTTCCACCATGATTACTCCATCAGGAGAACCAGCTACCACGAGATCCAACTCGCCTTCTTTGATTTCGCTGTAGGTGGGGTTGATGATGAAATCGTCCCCTACCAAACCGACTCGCACTGCCGCCATCGGCCCGTAAAACGGCATTTTCGCCAGCAGTATCGCCACCGAAGCCCCCGTCACCGCCAAAACGTCCGGTGGCACTTGTTCGTCCATCGAAACCGTTGTGGCTACAACTTGGATGTCATCTCGCAGCCAGCTTGGAAATAGCGGGCGCAGCGGTCGATCGATCAAACGGCCAGTCAAAGTCACTTTTTCTGGGGGACGCCCTTCCCTTCGCAAAAATCCACCGGGAATTTTACCGCCAGCGTAGAGTCTCTCTTCGTAATCCACCAACAGGGGCAGGAAATCAATTCCTTCTCTCCCCTGCGATCGAGTCGCTGTCACTAAAACCGCCGTGTCACCCGACTGAATCAAAACTGCACCGCCTGCTTGAGGCGCTAGTAAACCAATCTTCAGTCTAATATCCCGTCCATCGAAGGATATTGACTTGTCTATCTCTACCATGTAGCACTGCTTCCTTATCTACCACATTCTTTCTCTGTCGGGATCGTAACATTACCACAGGATGTTTGAGAGTCCGACGCCAAAAGACAGGGATAATCGCCTCGCGATCGACTGTCTGTGTCTCGATTGTAAGCATTTATACTCGAAATTTTTTTTTTGCTGTCTGGGGTCGATTCTCCGGTCGATCGTCCGCTAAACGCCTTCCATAGATGGTACGATCAATTTTCGTTTGGGAATTGGGACGTTGAAGGAAGAAGGAAGAGGGATTTAGTTATCTAGGCCAGGGAATAAGCGGTAAGGTGTGCCCTAAGTACCTAAATATAAAGGTTCTACCTAATTCCTATCTGGCTCAAAATTTCCTCGGTTTGTTTTAAATAAAATTTTCACAAATCCCATATAAATGCTGTAGTCAACCTCGCACTTAAATACAAATATCAGGGTAAAAAAGATGGCAATTTTACACGGCAGTTGGCTACTTGAAAATGAGAAAAGTTGCTTATTTATTTGGGGAGAAACTTGGCGGAAACTTGGGGCAATTGAAACCCTAGAATCGGGGATAAATTTACCGCACCCCTTAGCCATGACCGAATCGGAATTTAAAACTTTCCTAAATTCCTTGCAGCAGTCGGGAAAACTCAACTGGCAATTACCGGAAACCGCAGAAACTCCCCCGGAAAAAAGCAAAAAAACTAGGCGATCGCCCAAAACTCCCAACGAAGAAATTACCGCACCCAACTCCTCAATTAAAAGGGAAATTCGGGCGATCGCACTTCCCACCCAAATCTCAGAATCGAACACAACTCTGATGCCGCAGCACTCAGCAGCAGCACTTGAGGAACCGGCCAAAACCGAGGAAATTTACCTTTATCCCTGGCAAGTCGAGGGTTTTTGTCTCAACCCTCAAGCAGCTTTTGTTTTCTTGCAATCACTACCGCTTAACAGCACGGAACCCGACTCTTTTGTCGGCTCAGATTTGCGTTTTTGGTCTCATGTTGCTAGGTGGAGTTTGGATTTGTTGGCAAGATGCAAGTTTTTGCCTGGATTGGAGAAACAGTCGGACGGTTCTGCTATTGCCAAATGGCAACCTCTGTTAGATAGTTCTACAGATACACTCCGCCTCGCCACTTTTGTCAAGCAAATGCCGACGGCTTGCAGAACATATCAATCGAAGGAAGGCACGACACGGATTTTGACACGGATACACGGATTAATTATCGATGATCGTGACTCAGATGTTGAAGTCAGAGGGGAAAAGGAAGAAGAATCCAGTCAATTGCCTTTAGCGGTGGATTTGCCGATGGGGGCGGAGGAATTGGTGTTAGGGTTTTTGAGCAGTATTGTAGATAGTCAAGTGCGATCCTCTTCGAGGGCTGCGCTAACGGCTGGTAGCTCTACTTTAGACATCAAAGCAGTTTCTCCGGTGCGCGACTGGCTGCAAGCTTTGCAGCAGGAATCTGGGAGAGTTCAAGTAGAAACAGCAGCATTGGAAAATTTGGCAACCAAGCTGAGTGCTTGGACTGCACCGCTGCAAAACCAATTATCTCAACAAAGTCAATTTCGCACTTGCTTTCAACTCATACCACCAGCGCCCGGTAAAGCCAACTGGAATTTAAATTATTGCTTGCAAGCAGCAGATGAAACCGAATTTTTGGTAGACGCGACAACTGTTTGGAACAACTCTGTCGAGCGTTTGGCTTACGCGGGGCGGACAATAGAATTGCCTCAAGAAACTTTGCTCAGCGGCTTGGGTTTAGCCTCGAAACTTTATCCGTTAATTGAACCGAGTTTGCAAGCCCAGCGGCCTCAATCTTGTCTTTTAAAACCGTTAGATGCTTACAATTTTATCAAGTCTGTGGCTTGGCGGTTTGCTGATAGCGGGTTGGGCGTAGTTTTGCCGCCGAGTTTGACAAAGACAGATGGTTGGGCGAGTCGTTTGGGTTTGAGCATTCAAGCGGAAACTCCGAAAGTGAATCCGGCGAAAGGCGGGTTGGGATTGCAAAGTCTGCTAAATTTTAAGTGGGAATTGACGATCGGCGGACAGCGCCTTTCTAAGGCAGAATTTGACAGATTGATCGCGTTGAATTCGCCTTTGGTGGAAATTAACGGTGAGTGGGTGGAGTTGCGCGCACCGGATGTGAAAGCGGCTCAAACTTTTTTCGCCAGCCGCAAAGAGCAAATGACTCTTTCTTTGGAGGATGCTTTGCGTTTGGCGTCGGGCGATTCTCAGATGATCGAGAAATTGCCTGTGGTGAATTTTGAGGCTACGGGTCAACTTCAGGAATTGTTGAATACTTTGAGCGATAATCAAGCGGTAAGTGCGATCGCAACTCCGGCTAGTTTCCGAGGACAATTGCGGCCTTATCAAGCCCTAGGAGCAGGCTGGTTAGCATTCTTAGAACGCTGGGGTTTGGGGGCTTGTCTCGCGGACGATATGGGACTTGGTAAGACGATCGAGCTAATTGCTTTCCTCGTGCATTTACAAGAACAAGATTCTCTAGAAGCGCCAACATTACTGGTTTGTCCGACATCAGTATTGGGCAATTGGGAGCGCGAAGTCAAGAAATTTGGCCCGACGCTAAAAGTGTTAGTTCACCACGGAGACAAACGCGCTAAAGGCAAAGCATTTGCGGCTGAAATAAAGGGAAAGGATTTAATCATTACCAGTTACGCCTTGGTATTTCGGGATGCGAAGGAATTTCAAGGCATTAAATGGCAAGGATTGGTTTTAGATGAAGCGCAAAATATTAAAAATTCCGAGGCGAAGCAGTCGCAAGCGGTGCGACAAATCGAGGCATCTTTTAGAATTGCGCTGACAGGAACTCCCGTGGAAAATAGACTGCAAGAATTGTGGTCTATTTTGGAGTTTCTCAATCCTGGCTATTTGGGGCCGCGCAATTTCTTTCAGCGCCGATTTGCAATTCCGATCGAGAAATACGGAGATCGAGAATCATTGCAGACTTTGCGATCGCTCGTTCGGCCTTTCATCCTCCGCCGCCTGAAAACTGACAAAGAAATCATCCAAGATTTGCCCGAAAAACAGGAGATGACTGTATTTTGCGGACTGGCGACTCAACAGGCGGTATTATATCAGAAAATAGTCGAAGAGTCAATAGCGGAATTAGAATCAGCAGAAGGCATTCAGCGCCGGGGAATGATTCTGGCTTTGCTGGTAAAACTCAAGCAACTTTGCAACCATCCGGCTCTTGTGAAAGCAGAAGCTAAGCCGAAACAATTGGAGATTAAGAGCCAGGAATCGGGGAAATTGCAGCGGTTGGCGGAAATGTTAGAAGAGGTGCTCGCTGAGGGCGATCGGGCTTTAATTTTTACTCAATTTGCCGAATGGGGAAAACTCCTGAAACCGCATCTAGAACAGCATTTAGGACGAGAAGTTTTGTTCTTGTACGGAGGAATTCGGCAACAGCAGCGGGAAGAAATGATCGATCGCTTCCAGCACGACCCCCAAGGCCCGCCGATTATGATTTTATCTTTAAAAGCTGGTGGTACTGGTTTGAACTTAACCAGAGCAACCCACGTTTTCCACTATGACAGATGGTGGAATCCCGCAGTAGAAAATCAGGCAACTGACCGCGTATTTCGCATCGGTCAAACTCGCAATGTGCAAGTTCACAAATTTGTCTGCACGGGTACGTTAGAGGAGAAAATACACGATATGATTGAAAGTAAAAAAGCTCTAGCCGAACAAGTGGTCAGCGCTGGCGAAAACTGGCTTACCGAGCTAGATACAGACCAACTTCGGAATTTACTCATTCTCGATCGCAATGCTATCATAGAAACAGAAGAAGAATAATATGATTAATTACCAATTCCCAACAGCACGACACGGATGTCACGGATACACGGATAGCTGTTTTTTCCTTTCTGACCGAAAGCATCCAGGATACAAGCCCCCGGATTCATGCGTCCAGAAATAAAAAACCTGTATCCGATAAACAAGCCTCCGAATTAATCCGTGGGGTCAATGCTTCAATCTAAAATCTAAAATCTAAAATCTAAAATCGATTGACTCCAGCATCCCAATTACCAATGCCCAATGCCCGATGCCCAATTCCCAATTCCCGATTGAAGCCAGAAGGAAGAAGGAAGAGGGAAGAGAAGGAGATAGGGAAAATTCCCTGTTTTGCCAATGCCCGGTTCCCAATTCCCAATTCCCTGTTTTGCTGATTCCCGATTCCCAATTCCCAATTCCCGATTCCCAAATCTAAAATCTAAAATCTAAAATCTAAAATCGAATGATTGACAGAGAATGGTGGACACAACAGTGGTTAGATTTAATCAATACCTACCGCTTCAAAAAGCGGTTAGAACGTGGCTGGCAGTACGCGCGCGAAGGTAAAGTTCTCAGCATTAAATTTCCCAATCAAGAAGTAATTGCCGTAGTTCAAGGAACAGATCCAAAACCCTATCAAGTTTCTTTAGGACTCGATACATTGACTGATGAAGATTGGGATTATGTGATTGAAAATATGTCACAAAGAGCAGTTTTTTCAGCTAAATTACTAGCAGGAGAAATGCCACACAATATTGAGGATGTATTTGCGGCTGCTGGCAAAACCCTATTTCCGTTAAGCTTGTCAGATATTCGATCGCGCTGTAGCTGTCCTGACCCCAAAAACCCTTGCAAACACATCAGTGCAGTATACTACTTATTGGGCGATCGCTTCGGCGAAGACCCTTTCGTACTCTTTCAACTGCGCGGAAGAACTAAAGAGCAAATATTGACAGCACTCCGCCAAAGACGGGGTACGGAAGGAGAGGAAAATTCCCAACTCAAATCCGGCGAAAATGCCCCCACTACCAATTCTAAATTGCCGAAGGTCGATCGCTTTTGGGAATACAATCAGCAGCTAGAATCATCTTTAGTAGTAATTGTACCGCCGCCCAGCAGCGAAACAGTCTTAGATATCTTAGGCCCAATTCCCATCGCCACCGACGGAAAAGGCAGCGCTAGCAAATCCTCGCCCGCATCTGACGCCCTCAAGCAGCATTTTAGCAAAATCTACCAAGCAGTTAGCCAGCAAGCAGTTTTAGCAGCACTGAAACGGGGCGAAGGAGATTAACCTAATTTCATCGCACATAAGCTGTGTTGCATCTAGATTGCCTATGGTATTAGAGAGGGAGAGGGGGAGAAGAGGAGAGGGGGAGAGGACTTGACGATTTTTGATCGAGACTCGAAATATACAATTTAAATGCACAACAGCTTAGGATAATAGGACTATGGCTGATAACAAATCAGGCTTTAATACCCATTTTATTCTTTAGTCCCTCTCTGGTGGAAAGAGAGTTTGTCTAGAATAGATTTCAACCGACGAGTCTTACTTTTTGCAATTTCAGTTTACACTTCGCGCCAATTACTCATAATCTCTATCAATTCCTGGGGGCGCTTAATCAAAAAATCGGGATTGTGTGCAGCCAAAGCCTCCTGAGAATTAAAACCCCAACCTACAGCAATTACCTTAATTCCTGTTTTTCGAGCAGCTTCTATATCTCTAATCTCATCTCCCACATAAACGACTTGTTTAGGATTTATATGTTCTCTTTTTAGCCAGCTATTAATAACTTTATGTTTACCAAAAGTTGAACCAGAGTAAATAAACGTGAAAGTGTCTTGCAGACCGTTTTTTTCCAGCGATGCCAAGACGTTTTCTCTGGAATTAGATGTGATTATGCCCAGTTGAAATCCCTGTTTTTTTAAATCGAGTAAAACTTCTTTAATTCCCGGAAATAATTGAATGTTGGGAATTTCGCTGCGTAACTCCGCTTTCAACATTCTAATCAACAGCGGGAATTTGAAGATAGAAATGCCCGAATACTGAAGAATTTGCCAAGAAGTTAAATTGCTCAGTTGAGCGATTTGCTCTTTGGTGGCAGACTTAAAGCCTAGTTCTACTGACAAACGGTTGGTGATGCTTAGAAGAATATCGATTGTATCTGCTAAAGTACCGTCAAAATCAAAAATAATTACTTTGGTCATTGGACAATAGCAAATAAGGAACGGGGAAGCATACAATTTTAGATTTTAGATTTTAGATTGGGAATGACTTACTGCATAATGTATTGACTCTTGGCGATCCGTACACACCCTAGGCTTATTATCTATAGGGTAAGGTGCCCCTAAACACCCTGAGCGCGAACATCTCAACTTTTAAGGGTTAATTTGATTGGCTTTCGCATTTCGCCGCAGCATTTCGGGTTTAATGCGTCGCAGCGCCGAAGCGGTAAATCTGCGGTTCCATTCCTCGTCGGAAATGTCGGCTAATTCTGCAAGTGTCGGTGCTATATTTTCAGGATAAGGCTCAAAGTCTACCACATCAGTTGGTTTAGCAAATCGCTGATTCCAAGGACAAACATCCTGACAAATATCGCAGCCTGCTACCCAACCTTGTAAATTAGATGCAATTTCGTCGGGCAATTTTTCAGCTCGATTCTCGATCGTGTGATAGGCTATACATCGATCGGCATTCACCACAAAAGGCTCAGTAATTGCTCCCGTTGGACACGCCTCAATGCAGCGAGTACAAGTACCGCAATGTTCCGTATGAGGCTCATCGGGCGCTAACTCCAAATTAGTCAAGATTTCGCCCAAAAACACCCAAGAACCGTATTCGCGCGAAATTACATTACCATTTTTGGCAATCCAGCCAATCCCAGCACGCTGCGCCCACATTTTATCCTGAATCGGCCCGGTATCAGCATAATACCGCGCTTCAATTCCCTCGCCTTGCGATCGCACCCAATTTGCCAAAACCTTCAGTTTTTTGTGCAAAATTCTATGGTAATCCCGCCCCCAACCGTAGCGAGAGATTTTAGCATATTCGATCGCTGCATCGTCCCCCCCCTCCCACAGGGGATTTTCGGGGCGTTGGTGGGGCGTGTAGTAGTTGATGGCGACACATATTAATGACTGCACCTCTGGCATCACCAATTGAATATCCTGCCGTTTCGGGTTTGCCATCCATGCCATATCCGCCTGATAACCCTTGTCCAGCCAAGCTTGCAATCTTTGTTTTTCTATATCAAAATCCTTGTCTGTTGAGGCTATCCCGACTTTGTGAAATCCCAACTCAAGGGCTTTTTGCTTAATGCGATCGCTATTAATTGATTTTTTCATCACCTAAGAAACCACTGCACAATTTGTGCCATAAGTCTAGTAACTTTCAGAGTAATTTTGAGACAGTATTGATAATACTTTGGCAATCTTTATATTTATAAGTTTGAACTCCAAAATGTCAAAAATGTTACATAATTTAATTTAGGGAGAATTCGATTCGCTAATTCAAGTACGCAAGTAAAACCGACAGCGAATCCCACAGCATACATATGGCAGTTAGTATTCAATCAGCTCAATCTATTTTCTCCAACACCGAGATTGCTAGCGTTGTTCCGGCTACCACGGAAGCGTTCTACAAACTCAGCGTTGAAGACCAACTAGCCTTGCTCTGGTATGCCTACACCGAAATGGGCGTTTCCATCACCGCAGCAGCACCGGGAGTAGCCAGCATGGCGCTTGTCGAAGGCATTCTGAGCGAAATCAAGCAAATGTCGCCGGCTGCTCAAAGCAAAACCATGTTTGACCTAGCCAGCAACGCCGACACAACAATTGGCCGGATTTACACTTCTTTGCGGGTCAACACCAAACTCGGTTTCTGGTACGAGTTGGGTCAGTTGATGAAACAGGGCGTTGTCGCTCCGATCCCCGCCGGCTATCAAATGTCTCCCGAAGCCACCGCAGTTCTCGAAACCATCAAGCAACTAGATCCGGGTCAGCAAATTACCGTACTTCGGAATACCGTAGTTAACATGGGCTATGACCCTGCTTTTAACCAAGAGTACGGCAAACGCTCAGCCCCCCGCAGCACTCCCACCGCTCCTGAAGAGCGGGTGAAAACCCAAATTGAGGGTATCAGCGAGCAGACAGTGCTCAGCTACATCGACTACATGAACGCCTTCGACTTCACCCCAGCCGTCGGTTTATTTGCTGAAGAAGGTGCCCTGCAACCACCTTTCCAAAAGCCGATCGTTGGTCGCGACGCTATCCTCAACTATATGCGCGAAGAGTGCGTCGGACTGAAAATGATGCCCGAGCGAGGCGTATCGGAACCGGCAGAAGATGGCTACCGCCAAGTGAAAGTCACTGGCAAAGTCGAAACTCCCTGGTTCGGATCGAATGTGGGTATGAACATCGCGTGGCGGTTTTTGCTCGATCCCCAAGGTCAAATTTTCTTTGTGGCGATCGACTTGTTGGCATCTCCTAAAGAATTGCTCAATTTGATCCGCAAATAGAATATTCTGGTTGGCTCTGTTAAACAGACTTGGCCAGAAACCCAGATGCCGTTAGGTGTCTGGGTTTCTATCATTTTAGATTTTAGATTTTAGATTTTAGATTCAAGAATTGAAGGATTGGAAATGACTTATGGTAAGCTGTTGTGCATTTAAATTGAATGTCAAAAAATAATCTAAGTCTTGTGGGGTGGGCCGTCTAGCCCGCCCTGAATATGCAATTTAAATGCGTGACAGCTTATTAGGGTTTGCAGCTTGGCTACACTTGCATTTTTTGAAAGTAGTATTGATTTTGGTCGATCTGAAAGCTGCGATCGACGCTCTCCCGTTCCTCCTTTTTTCGGAGAATTATTTTCCTAGCCCTACTTATATCTTTTGAGGGATTTGCTGCGACAAAGAGAATGATTACAGTATACTCATTCATCTAAAATCACTTCTTTTATGACCGCAACAACTCGACCTATTTTAACTACCTCTATAAAGATTGCAGGCATCACAAACCCAACGGTACTGCGATATTTTGAAACTTTAAACGCGGGCGATTTTGACGCGACGGCTAATTTATTTGCCGATGACGGGGTTCTGCACGCGCCGTTTGAAGATCCCATTATCGGCAACATCTCGATCGCCACTTATCTCAAAAAAGAAGCGCGAGGAATGCAGCTAGAACCCCAGAAAGGTGTCAGCCAAATTTTAGAAGATGGCAATGTAGAAGTTCAGGTCAGCGGCCGGGTGCAAACTTCCGCCTTTGGTGTTAATGTCGGATGGCTGTTATTGCTCAATTCTGACCAAAAACTCCTTTCTGTCACGGTCAAACTGTTAGCTTCTCCCCAAGAATTGCTAAATCTGCGGTCGCAGACGAAATTTGATGTTTGATAAGCTGTTTCACATTTAAATTGTCTATTTTGGTTTGACCTGTCGATCGCACGTCATAGCTAAAGTCGTGCGATTGACAGGTTAATCGGCTCTTGATCGCCAGAATGAGGCAGAAACCGGCTTTTTTCAAATCTTTGGTGAAGTGCCACTCACGGTATAAAAATCCCGTTTCTGCGGTATTTGTGCGATCGGGACTGTACCCCTACAATCTTACAGTCTCGCCTTGGGCTGACAATTCCCGCATCCAGGATACCCGCCACGTGATTCATCCGTCCACAAATAAAAAACCTGTATCCGATAAAGGAGCCGAACGTATTTATCTCGCGCAAGTCAATGCTTCAATTCTTTAATCTAAAATCTAAAATCTAAAATCGCGCAATCGATTGACGCTACTGCGCGGAAAATTGGCTGTCACCGCAGCGCGTGCGACAGACAGCCAAAGCGAGTCAAAAAGTGCCTTGCCAATCATTAATGACTAATGACTAATGACTAATGACTAATGACTAATTAAGATTTTTCCGGCAAACTCGCTTCCAACTTGAGACAGTTGCGACCGTCTATTTGCAAAGTGTAGTCCACCCGATCCATAAGTCTGCTCATAATCAGCCAGCCGTAGCCGCTTTCCTGTTTAGCTTCCGGCCTCGGGGGATTGTAAGTATCCATTTCGTAACCTTTACCGTAATCCCAAATTTCTAAACCAATATCCCTATTTTTTAAATTCAAGCGAATTAACACGGGCAAATTGGGTTGATCTTTGTGAGCATGGCGGATCACGTTAGAATAGGCTTCTGCTAACACCAAGCGCAAACGATTCGACTGACGCGGCCAATCGACGTGCTCTCCTAGCTCTACTTCCAAACTGCTCAGCAACCAATTTTCAACAATTGTTAAAAACCGCAAGTCGCTTGGCACATGAAGCTCAGTATTCATAAAAAAATCCCGTAAGTTTGAAAACCCTGTGTCTTCACACCAGGTATGAAACACGACGCGCCGAATGGATTCGGCCTCAATACTTGTCGCTACTTGGGGGATACTAGCCTTTTCTGTTTAAAAATCCGGCATTCGTCATTCGGTAGAAGGCAGAAGTTAAGAGTATAGTTGAAAACTTTTCTTATGGGCCTAAAGCCGCTTAACAATTGATAATTATACCGAGACTGCAAGCAGCGAGGTATAAAAAATCTGTGTTTCAATCCTTGGCTTTTAAGCGTTGGTGTTTTCTGACGAATGCCTTCTACCTTAACCCTTGACAGGTATTTAATCCCCCAGGAAAGCGATTCAGGAAACTAGCTGCGCCATCGCCGGCTAGGTTTTTTACTGTGGTTTTTGACTGTTGACGATAACGCCGTCCTTTGCAGGACTACTCTATGGGCCGTCAACAAGCAGGGCTTAAGTTTTTTCGGCTGCTCACCCCCGACTATGCGTCGGGAGTCGCTGACAGATTCAAAGAACCTCCAGAGAGAGTATGGTTTGGTCGTCTTCCTGAACGGGATTGTCGGCTCGGATGTAAGCCAACAAATTGTCCAAGTTGAAAGAACCAGGTTCCTGAATCAAGAGTTGCCAAAGCCCTTCTTGTTGTAGCATAGAACGGGTTGGTACACCCCCTGCGACCGCTTCAGTCGTCACGCTAGCTTCAGTAATTCCGTCACTCGTCAGCAGAAATACATCTCCTGACTTTAATTCGATCGTACCTGCTTTCCCTCTCCAAACTGGTAGTATCCCCAAGGGAATGCCACGAGCTTTCAGGAAATTCGGCTCGGCTGGCGTTTTACCACTAGCGGCTTGAGCTTTCACCTCCGAGTGAGACCAAACGATCGGGTAAATGTGACCGGCATTAGCAAAAGCGAGGTGTCCCGTTGACGGAGTGTAACGAGCTACAACCATTGTAATAAAATGGTTGTTGCCGATCAGGTCGTCAGACATACTGCTATTCATGTTCTGCATAACTCGATCGGGCTCTGGAGAAACTTCTTGGGAAAGTTCCCGCCGCATCACCGAAATCGCGCTGGCCATAAATAGAGCAGCCGGAACTCCCTTACCCGAAACATCTCCCACCGCTATCCAAATATCCCCTTGGGAGTGGACGTAGACTTCAAAAAAGTCGCCGCCAACTTCCCGCGCGGGATAGCAGCAAGCTTGCACCCTGACAGTTTCAAAATCCGGCCAACTTTGGCGCAACAAGTTTGTTTGGATTTGGCGAGCCACTTCCAACTCGTTTTGCATCTGCTTGGCTAAATCCAGAGTGCGCTGGTATAGCTTAGCTTGAGACAGGGCGAGAGCAGCTTGAGCTGCTACACCTTCTATTAACTCTATCTCTTCTGCCGACCAAGGGTTAGTGCCGCCAATCTGGGACAAAGCCAGTACCGCCAGCAATTCTTGCTGGTAAGTCAGGGGCACGGCAATCTCAACCGAGTTACCCTGCCCCCCACTGTTGGAGTTCACTTGAGTTTGGCGGGTGGCTACAGCTTGAACCAGCAAATTTTCATCAAAAGAAAAGCTACTGGCTTCAGAGGTTTGGGCTTGGTAGGGGAAGGTACTCGGCAATAGTCGATCGGCTTCTACCGGCCGCAGCATACAATAGTTGGCCTCAAAAGTTTGACCTACGGTTTGAACAATAGTTTGTACCATACTAGAGTAATCTAGCGACCCGCGAATCACGCTCATTACCTCATTGAACAGAGATTCCTTGCGTAAAGCGCGGCGCAATGCAACGCTGCGCTGCTTGTAGTATTTGTAAGTTTCTGAGGCTTGATTGATCACCAATTTGAGTTCTTCTGGATTCCACGGTTTGGTGATGTATTTGAAAACTTGACCTGAGTTGATGGCCTCAACCAAATCTTCAACATCGGTGTATCCCGTTAGCAGAATCCGAATCGTATCGGGAAATCGCTCGACGGTTTTCCCCAAAAACTCGGTGCCATTCATTTCTGGCATCCGCTGGTCAGATATAATCACGGCCATCTCGCCCTGTTCGTCTAGAACGGACAGGGCGCTGAGGGCGCTATCTGCTTTGTAAACCTGAAAGTCGCGTCGAAACGTCCGGTACAATAAATCCAAGTTGTCGGGTTCGTCATCGACTACCATCAGTTTCAGCTTGCTTCCATCTCCCCGACTCATCTTTCTTCCCCCTTGAAAACCCCCACCATAGCTGTAATCAGCAAGGTGGCGGGAGGAAAAGGGGGGCTGGATATATGCAACATATCAGTTACGTCAAGTTGAGTTAAAGAAACCCGTTTTACCTCAAGGTGAGCATTCCTTTCGCACCATCTGTTCGCACAGATGAGAGGCTTTCGATACTGTAACCCGCCTCGGTAGGCCGCTTCAATAGGGAAAATTCCCGAGTCAGCTTTCACGCTGTGATACGAGCAATGATCTTGTTAGCAGTCGGTACTTTTCTAAACACACCAGCATTCAAAACGGCTAATTAATGCTCTGATTGCAGAGTTCTTAACTAGCTTGGCACTGTCCTCGGTGTGAATTTTAACACTTACTACTAACGCAGGTATTGCTACCTAAGTCTGGTCAACACCGGCTGTATTTCAAGCCCCACTGTACCCGGAGGGTTAGTGGTGGGTTGTTGGCGCTATTCCCTACATCTTCGCCGAATCGTACTTGATTGCTGCATCCAAGTCTCCCTAATCTCTGAACTTTTTGCAGCAAGCATATTACTACTGCCGAATCAAGTTATTCTTTCTGCCAGTCTGAGCTTAGCAGAACGAGAGCGGGGATTTCTAGCGACTTCTTCGGATTGTGGGACGATCGGCTTTTTTGTCAGTACCTGCAAATTGGGTGTTCCTCTGAGTTGGTGCTTGACTGGTCGGTCTTCGAGACTGTGAAATGTAATGATTCCGATTCTCCCACCGGGCTTTAACCACCTTGGGGCTTGGTTGAGGAAAGTTTCTAAAGACGACAGTTCGGAGTTGACGGCTATCCTTAAAGCTTGGAAAGTGCGGGTTGCCGGATGGATTCTGCCGTTGCGCTGCTTGGGGGGGAAGCTGGAGGCGATCGCCCCTGCAAGTTCTGTTGTAGTTTGAAAAGGACGGCTTTGCACAATCCGCCTCGCGATGCGCCGCGACAGTCGCTCCTCGCCGTACTTGTAAATAATATCTGCTAGTTTAACTTCTTCCCAGTGGTTGATAATCTCTTCTGCCGTCAAAGATTGCTGCTGGTTCATACGCATATCTAGTTGAGCTGGGTGGCGAAAACTAAATCCCCGTTCCGGTGTATCGAACTGAGCAGAGCTGACGCCCAAGTCTGCTATGATACCATCAAATTCGGCCTCTGGGGACTGATATTCAGCAAAGTTGCCGTGCCAAAACTCAACGGGCGAGTTGGCAAATCGGTCTTGGCAAAAACGGATGGCTTGTTCGTCGCGGTCGATCGCCACCACTGTAACATCTGGCGCCGCCGCTAAAATCAAACTCGTGTGTCCGCCGCCCCCAAGCGTCGCGTCCAAATAGTGCCCGCCTGGACGCACAGCCAAACCGGCAATTAACTCGCTTCCCAAAACTGGAACGTGATAGGTGTCAATACTGACATCCGATCCAAGGGTCTCCTTCTCAGAGAGCTCGATATCCTTCATAATCATAAAAGCGAAACAAAAATCAACAATAGTCAGTAATCATTAATTCATTTAATTATGTCAAGAATTGAGACTAGAACCGAACCGATGGTGCTCAACATGGGGCCGCACCACCCTTCCATGCACGGGGTACTCCGGTTAATCGTCACCCTAGACGGGGAAGATGTGGTGGACTGCGAGCCAGTTTTGGGCTATCTGCACCGCGGGATGGAAAAAATTGCCGAAAATCGCACCAACGTGATGTACGTGCCCTACGTGAGCCGCTGGGACTACGCTGCGGGGATGTTTAACGAAGCGGTGACAGTGAATGCACCGGAAAAGTTGGCGAATATTGCTGTCCCCAAACGGGCTAGTTATATTCGGGTAATTATGCTGGAGTTGAACCGGATTGCTAACCACTTGATGTGGGTAGGGCCGTTTTTGGCGGACGTGGGCGCGCAAACTCCTTTTTTCTATACTATGCGCGATCGCGAACCAATTCTCGACTTGTGGGAAGCAGCCACAGGTTATCGCATGGTAAATAATAACTATTTCCGCATTGGCGGAGTTGCTGCCGATTTGCCCTACGGTTGGGTAGATAAGTGCCAAGATTTCTGCGATTACTTCGTTCCCAAAATTGACGAGTACGAACGTTTAATTACCAACAATCCAATCTTCCGCCGCCGGATTGAAGGCTTGGGTACTATTTCTCGCAACGAAGCGATTAACTGGGGACTTTCCGGCCCCATGTTGCGCGGTTCCGGCGTAAATTGGGATTTGCGGAAAGTTGACCATTACGAATGTTATGATGACTTCGAATGGGAAGTCTGTACCGAAGCTGGTGGCGATTGTTTAGCCCGGTATTTAGTACGGATTCGGGAGATGCGCGAGTCGGTTAAGATTATCTATCAAGCCTTGAAAGGACTCCCTGGCGGCCCTTACGAGAATTTGGAAGCGAAGCGCTTAGAAAGCGGGCCAAAATCAGATTGGAATGGTTTTGACTATCAGTTTATTGGCAAAAAAGTTGCCCCGACTTTTAAGATTCCCAAGGGCGAACATTATGTCCGCGTTGAAAGCGGCAAGGGTGAGTTGGGGATTTATATTATCGGGGATGATAGTGTGTTTCCTTGGCGCTGGAAGATTCGGGCTGCGGATTTTAATAATTTGCAGATTTTGCCTCACATTGTGCGTGGCGTGAAGATTGCGGATTTGGTGGCAATTTTGGGGAGTATCGACATTATTATGGGCTCGGTTGACAGGTAGACCCGCTGTTAGCAGTAAGGGCTTTAGTTATTAAACGAGTATGACTAAAGCCCTGACTGTTAATAATGATATAGTAAAATTTAAAGAACAAAGAGGTTGCAGAATGAATGTCAGCAAGCAAGAGTTCTACGTCATTATTGAACGAGATGAAGATGGCTATTATGTCGGGGAAGTCCCACAGCTAAAAGCCTGTTATAGCCAAGGAGAGACTATTGATGAGTTGATTGCCAACATTAAAGAAGTTATTGCACTTTGTTTAGAAGAAGAGGGTAATGAAAAATTACCTGAATTTGTAGGTATTCAAAGGGTGATGATTTAATGCCCAAACTACCAGCTTTAACAGGAAATACAGTTATTAGCGCCTTAGAAAATGCAGGCTTTCAGACGATTCGACAAAAGGGCAGTCATGTGCGAATGATCCATGCAGATGGACGGGTAGTAACGATTCCTGTCCATGCTGGCAAAACCATAGTTAGAGGTTTACTCCGCAAGATACTGCGGGATGCAGAACTCACAAGGGAAGAGTTTATAGCACTACTCGAATGATTTTGTTCAGCTTGATTAAGTGGCTCATAAAATTATGACATCCCAGCAATTAGATATTAACGATAGTAACCCGGAACTCTGCGCTTTAATCTGCGAAAGAATTGCCGCCACTCCGCAGCAGCGTATTACTTTTGCTGAATATATGCATTTGGCATTATATCATCCGCAGCACGGTTATTACAATAGCGATCGCCAGTCGATCGGCAAACAAGGCGATTTTATCACGTCGTCTCATTGGGGTGCTGATTTTGCGGAGGTTTTGGCACAGCAGTTTGTGGAAATGTGGGAAATTCTAGGCCAACCTCAAAACTTCGCGATCGTAGAAATGGGCGCTGGGCGGGGAACTTTCGCCGAAAATGTGCTGCAATATCTGCAGATAAAATATCCCGATTTATTTCATATTTTAGAATACATTATTATTGAACTTTCTCCTGTACTCCAAGCGGAACAGCGGCAAACTTTAGCCGATATTAAGTGTGTTAAGTGGTGTAATTGGGATGAGATAGTTAATAACTCAATCGTCGGTTGTTTCTTTTCTAATGAGTTAGTAGATGCTTTGCCAGTGCATCAATTCATTCTGGAAGAAGGGCAATTTAAGGAGATTTACGTTGCCGCCGAAACTCCACAAAATGAACAAGAAGAGATAAATTTTGTTGAGGTAGTTGGCGAAGTTTCCACCCCTAAAATTGGCGAATATTTGGATTTGGTAAGCATCAATTTGTCGGCGAGTGCTTATGGGGATGGTTATCGCAGTGAGGTAAATTTGGCGGCTTTGGACTGGATGAGTACAGTTGCTCAAAAGTTGCAGCGGGGATATTTGTTAACTATTGATTACGGTTATCCGGCGCACCGCTATTACAATCCGAGGCGCAGGGAGGGGACGCTACAGTGTTATTATCGCCACCGATATCACAATAATACTTATATTAATGTGGGGCGGCAGGATTTAACGGCTCATGTTAATTTTACGGCGCTGGAAAGGCAGGGTGAATTGTGCGGTTTGGATGTGGTAGGGTTTACTCAGCAGGCTTTGTTTTTGATGGCGTTGGGTTTGGGCGATCGTATTGCTTCTCTATCAACAAATGATGCAGAAGTATTGGATGTGGCAACGTTTTTGCGGCGCAGGGAGGCTTTGCATCAATTGATCGATCCGATGGGTTTGGGCGGTTTTGGGGTTTTGGTGCAGTGTAAGGGGTTGAAGGAGGAGGAAAAGGGGAGAATATTGAAGGGTTTGATGGTGCCTGATTGATTATTTTAGATTGATTATTAACTAATTTAATAGTTGAGATTTTTTGAACCGCAGATTAACTCTGATGTAATTTTGATTGATTCTGTATCTACCCAAATTATTGTCATGCAACCAATACCTGATGATTGAGTTTGCGCGAAGCATACAAAAGATACGATCTCAGATCGTCTGCTTCAAGATCGGGCATTTCTTCTAGTATTTGTTCCGCACTCAAACCCGCCGCAAATAAGTCAAGTACGTCTGATACCCGAATTCTCATGCCGCGAATGCAAGGGCGACCGCCACACTGTCTAGGATTAACCGTGATTCTTGCGAATAGCTCCGACATTAAAGTTAGCTCCTACAACGCTTAGTTATAGTATGAATGAGTGCGATCGTAATTGTCAATAACTGGATTCCCATGATTATTAACTAATTAAGCTGTACCAATTACTTTTATCATCACTTAAGCGCACTGACTCAGTGGCGGAAATTCCCATTCTCTTGAATATAAAGTAGATGGCAGCTTTAAACAATAGGCAGCAGGAACCACCTCAATTAACCACCAATTAAACATATCTCGTCTGGCTTCAGTACAACCAGAAATGGCATCACCAGTAATTGCATCATACAAAATATTCAAGATGGCATTATAAGCTGTTTTGGTGTTGAGTGTTTGCAGCAAACCGTAGAAAATATTATAAGCTTCGTTACTAGCTTGATATTTTCCAATTTTGTTGATATTAGGAAACAACGTATCTGCCCAAGTTTCTGGGATTTCACAACCCTCCTTCAGCCAACAAGATACAATTCCTTCAACGATATCAGCCTTGTGTTCTTCAGGAAAGTAATGTTTAATGGTCGGTTTAGCTGCTAATGCTATTCCATAAGCCATATAGACGTATCGCTGATGGGATATTGGATCATTAGGCATTCCAAAGGCTGTCATTACTTCTACAAAAGCTTCTTCTACATTGCACTTTCCACCTCGTTCGTATAAATCGTCATATTTTCTGTCCCAAACCGTCTGAAGTGTTTGCTGTAATTTCTCTGGAATAGTTGAGTTGCTGGGCAATTTAAAATCGGTGTAGTGACCTAGAGCAAACTTTATCATTGACTTTCCCTCTTGGTGTATTTTATTTAATCGTAAACCCAGAGCCAGCTAATGTTAAGCTTTAGATCTACCGCCGCATTTCAAATTAACTGCAAACTCTGCTCTAATCCCTCGGATTCAGCCCATTTTAATCGTTGTTGAATTGACATCCCCTGCAAATTTTTACTCATTTCATCTAAATCAACTTTAATATAATTCTCCTCAAATAGCGGAATCAGAGACTTAACAACAGCAGCAATTCCCTCGGGCGGAACTGCATTACCTATTTGTCTTCTCACCTCAGTTATCGAACCTTGAAATATGAAGTGATCGGGAAATGTTTGTAATCTTGCTCTCTCTCGGTTAGTCAATGCTCTCGGTTCTTCATAATGATATCCCCAAGTGCCACCGCCGCCACCAGCAATAATTGTACTAGAGGGTTGATTCGGATCGAGTCGCCGATAAACGTGACTGATCAAGCCTTTAACGTAGAGTGGACTATTTCTGGGAATATCACTAAAATTTCCACCGGGTTTTATCTGTGCCAATCTTTGTTGAGTTTTTGGATTAATTTTATGATTTTCATTGTTGTCTCGTACTTTCTCGACATCTTTAAGTGCTTCAGCAGCAGTTCGGTAAGGGTTACGATTTAGTCCATATTCAGGTTGAGGATGAATAAAGTTAAATCCTGTATCCTTCCGAATTCCGACTAATAACACTCTTTCCCGAAATTGCGGAACTCCGTAATCTGCAAAGTTGTATAGCTTAGGCTTGACTAAGTATCCAGGTTCTACTATGTTTTCAAAGTCCTGTATAATCTGCTTGATAGCCTGATGATTATTAGCACTCAACAAGCCTTTGACATTTTCAGCCACAAATGCTTTAGGCTGTTTCTGTTTAACAAACTCTCGGAAGTATGTGTACAAATTTCCTCTCTCTACATCCAGTCCGTAACGCTTCCAAATCAGAGAAAAATCTTGACAGGGAAAGCCTCCAATAATAAGATCTGCATCGGGAACTTCTTGTTTAATATCATTAATTTTTTCTATTGAGTTATGGGTAATTACCGGAGAAATATTTCTTTTGAAAGTCTCGCAAGCATATTTATTTGAGTCTATTGCCCAAACTACTTCAAATCCCGCCATCTTAAATGGCAAATCCATGCCACCGCAACCTGAAAACAAGGATATCAGTTTTGGTGGCTTCTCCCAGGTGCGCTTGAGACGTTCGAGTGACATAGAGGCAATCGCTTCCTTTTAGCCTCCTTTCCTACTGAGGCAGTAACAGCTTTTTCATCATAGATGAGGGATCACAGCCTAAATGTAAAGCTTTGTAACAGAAAATTTGTGGGGTGGTCGCAGCCAGGAGATCCGGCTATAATCACAATACAGGTAAAATTACAACAAATAATTTATGCAGGTAGCCAAGCGAAGTGACACTGGCACAGGCATCAAAGCAATACTGGGTTTGACAGAGGAGATGCGGATTGGGACAACCTCCTCAGACCCCTATTTGGGTTCTCCAACCTTTGACGAGGTGCCGTTTCATGTTCATGTAGGATGCAGGCCCGCTTTGGGTACGTACATCATTATCGTGGGTGATGCTGACGAGTTTGTTCACTACGGACGCATCATCAGCGGTACGGAAGATAACCCGCGCGCCAATCCCTCGGCTTTGCAACAGAATCAAGCTTATCAGGTCGGTAACAGAGATCCGAGGCCAACGGATAAAGCACCTCACGTTACCCGCGTGATGGCAGCAGAGGTATTGGGGGAGATATACCTGGACGATAACAGCAATATAACGATTAAAGAGCCAAATCAGCTAGCACAAACGGGCAAAGGTGTCTATGAATTGCCAGCAGATAGGATTCCGCAGTTGCTTAATATTCCAGACTCATCCGAAAACGGGTTCCACATTGGGCGAGTCGAATCGGGGAATAGTTCAGTGGACTTTATATTGCCGATGGAGGCGATCGCGCGACATCTGGCAGTAGTTGGAAAAACTGGTGTAGGTAAAAGCTATTTTGTCGGGGTTTTGGTGGAGGAATTGGTACGACACGGGATTCCCGTCATTGCCTTTGACGTGCTCGGCGATATGCTAAAAGCAACAGAAGATTTGGGAGGTTGCAACTTTAAAGCAGGAGAAAACTTTCGAGTCCCCTATTCAGTTATTGGAGTGAAGGAATTTCTGGGATTTGTCCCAAATTTGACACCAGACCAACTGGAGATAGTGTCTTTTGCTTATGATGCTCTGTTCAACAAAGCATTCAAAACCTTAGACGAGACAGCAGCAGTCAACATTCCCATTAAAAATCTACTCGACGAAATTCAGAACCTAGCGGCAGAATTCGGTCAAACTGCCGTAGGAGGGCGAGCGGCAAAGAAGGTTGAAACTGCTTTCAACCGCAACTCGCTTTTAACTGCGAAAACCGAAGAATGGCTGAGCGAATTTGTAGAGAAACCGATAACTAACATCTTTGTCGGACATTTGAGCCAACAGCAGCGGAACTTAATAGTAGGAGCAACAGCCCGAATGCTGCAAGCACTCCGAAAGCGATGGCAAGTTCCGCCGTTTGTATTTTTACTTGACGAAGCTCATTTCTTCTTGCCCTCTGGAGGAGAAACAACGCCATCAACTTTGGTGATTCGAGAGATGATCCGCACGGCGCGTCACGATGGAATAGGTATCACATTGATTACCCAAAGTCCAGCATCTATGGACAAACAAGTAATTTTAACTTGCAATACACGGGTAGTATTTGCCCTAGATCCAGATGACCTGAGATTAGTATCTGGCACGATGGGAGATGTTTCTGAAGAAATGAAGTCACGCATTCCTAAACTAGCAAAAGGGACTGCAATTATTTCATCAGCTACCGATATTATGCGACATCCAGCCCTGATCAAAATTCGTCAGCGTCAGACCAGACATGGTGCGCCGACACCTAACTTAGCAGAGGATGTAAAAGAATGGCGAAAGATGCAGGAATTCTAATTCAGAATATTATGGAATTGCTGGTTCAAGAGCCAGATGGATTAGAATTTGCAGAGATTGTCGAACAACTCAATCAAGTCCAAGATGTAGGTTCAGAAAGAGGTTTACGCAGTCTACTCAACCGATTGGCGAAAGAAGGCAAGCTAATTAAACGCAAAGGTTGGAGTCGCAAACCGGGCGCACAACCTTATACTTACTGTCACCCTAAGACCCAACCGCGCCAACTTGAAATTCCTGGAATTAAAGAGTATCAAATTCATACTAAAAATGAGTTTGAGATTGGGGAATTGAATTATGAAGAAAGCCAGCAGAGGCAAAAAGCAATTTCTGTTTTAGAAAACATCGCCAGCGGTCACTTACATCAAGAATCCTATGCACGGGCGATTATCCAAGTTGCACCTAAGTTAGCAGAAAAAAATCCGGTAGATTTAGTAGTTGAGATGGCGAGTTGGGTAGTTAACGATCTGAACCAACTGGCTGCTGATCTAGAGCGCAAATTGAGACGCGGGGCAGTAGATGAATCAAAAAAAATGGCTGTGAAACTAGATTCGCAGTTAGGGTGGGCAAAGCGTTATTTTCAAGAATTCTGGAAGCTGTATGCTCCCGTCGATGAACTTCCTGGTATTTTGGAATTGCCGTCTCAAGCCAAGCACTTTCGCTTGTACAGGCAAACTGCTAAATTA
Source organism: Microcoleus sp. B9-D4 (assembly GCF_036705105.1). Classification (NCBI taxonomy): domain Bacteria; kingdom Bacillati; phylum Cyanobacteriota; class Cyanophyceae; order Oscillatoriales; family Microcoleaceae; genus Microcoleus; species Microcoleus sp. B9-D4. The sequence goes on along the minus strand of NZ_JAUBTS010000031.1, from coordinate 19,178 downwards.
GATGAAGAAAAAGCTAGAGAGCAACTGCAAAAACGCATTTTTGGCGATCGGTTAATAGAAGAAAAACTGTTACCAACAGACTTGCACAAATCAGCAGCAGGTACGGATGCTTCTGTAGCAGACCTATTTTTAGAGCACACATCTGGCAGTTTTATTCCCCCCGATCCTGTGATTGTTCCCACCTCAGCGGCCGCGTTAGTGACTAACTCCAAATATGGCTTTCCAGACGAATACCAAGATTTCGATATTTTTCCAGATAAACTTAAGGACTATGACGACCATACCGCTGCTGCAAATGGCTTAGTCTTGTCGCCAGCTTTGGCAAGAAACTTTGTGGAGGAGAGTAATTTACAGCATACTCGCAAGGCTGCAATGGATCTCCGCCAATACTGGCAGGATTTTCGGATTGCTACTAAAGAAGCGGATTGGCGACCAATGGGCAATTCGCCAGAGTTAGGAACTAAAAATAAACCGACATTGATTATCCGTGATGGTCGAGTTTTCCCTTTGGTACACCGACTGAGAGATTATGAAAGTGGCGGTTTGTACGGGCAAATTGTTCGCAGCGAAATTGATAAATTTATGCAAGTTTTTCACAATACTCTATTAGGCTCAGGATTAGATAATATTGTGTACGGTGCTGCTGTTAAAAGTCCTGGGATGTCGTGGCTCGCACCTTTGGTATTTTGGTATCTGTACGTTAATAAATCTGTGGTAGACGGAAGAGTTGCAGTTAGCAGTGCTGAGGAAGTTTATCAATATCCTTTTGCGGATACAGCAGTATCGCATTTACTGTTTTTAGGTGTCGCAAAGAATGCGAGCAACTTTTCCCCCGATCGCCTATTTGTTACTTGCCGAGTTCTGCGACGTTTTTCAGATATCGCCCTTGAAGCAGAGGAAATGTCTCCGATCATCTCAGAAGGTGATGAAATTAGGCGAGTGGGGGAGAACAATCCGAAAGATTGGAAGGAGTTTATCGAGCAGCACATTGCTAAGAAAAGAAAACATTACCAATCAATCAATCTGGATATAGACGACTACGGACCGTTTATTTATCTTTGTTCTAAAGTTGGCGTTTCTATGTGCTACGCCGCGCCCACATCTGCTTACGCATTGTTATCAGGCAACAGCGGTATTTCAGCACATTTCTTACTGCCTCGCTTGGAGGTTGCTATCAATACGGAACGATTAGAACGGGAGCCGGAACACGAACAAGAGTGTTTAGATGGTTTGCTTTCCTGGTTGGCGGCGGGGCATATAGAGCTCGATCGCGGTCACACACAATCAGGGTTTGATACGGGACATCGAGAACATAGTCTTCCTATCTTAGTACCCGATGTTATTGTCCGTGCTCATGAAGCTGCAACCTTTACCCGCGACAAGTTGGGTGAAGAGGTACAGGATAAGATTAGGGCGCTGATTGCAGAATTGAGAAAACGGCTCGGAAAGGGGCATTGAGGAGGCTCTGGTTGCGGTTCTAAGATACAGATAAGGACACGGCACTACCGTGTCCCTACGAAAAATTTTTGTTCCAGCCTGATGCCAAAAGACTTGACAGCTACCTAAATATCTGCAATAATTAGTTATTGTAATATTTGTTGTAGCAAAGCCGGACAAATAGCTTCTATGAAGCGGTTATCCCATCTGTTGCAGCTTTGCAATGAAAAAGCCAGACCTAGCGATTGCCGTCGCGGGTGTCTGGCTCAAGTTCAATTAATTTACTTATAAGGAGTTTACCATGTTTAAAAACAAGGTAGATCGTTCAGTTCTGCTGGAAAATGTCGATTTGACACCCACGCAAATCGCCACCAAGCTTAGCCAGGAGACAGGAAAAAAGATTTCCTGCATTAAAGTCAACGAGGATTTGGCAAAACTCGGCTTGCAGCAAAAGTTAGAACCCAGAGGAAGCAAGCGGCAGTGGCAACTCACTGAACGAGGCAAAAAATACGGACGAGTCTACAAAGTCGAGTCCTCTCATAGCAACTGGAGTGGAAATCAAATTAAGTGGGGCGAAGAAATTATCGATCTACTTAAGCAAAACCTCTTAAGGGTGACTGTTTAGCGATCGCTCTCCACTTTAATCCGACAGGTGCGATCGCTCATTTTTATTCTAAAGGGGCGATCGGCTCAAGAGTTATTTGAATATCTTAATCTGGCCACCCAATTTATTGGTCACTCTTCATCATCTAACTCGATCCCGGCTTGACGCAGTTTTTCGGCCAATCTTTCAGCGCGGAGGCGTTCGCGATCGGCTCGTTCTTCCGACCACAACAATAACCCGCCTTCTGCATTCCACCACCTCAACCAACAGCCTGTCCTTCCTTCGTGCGTTCCTTCCCAAATACCTAAAAATAGGTTTAATCCCGGTATCCAATAACGTCCGTTTTCATCGGGTTTTTGCAAGTTGTAACGCTCTGATTCTAAAGCGTAAACTTCTAAATGAGCTGTTTTGGCTCGGAATATGACGTATCTGGGGACTTTGATTACTTGCTCGTAAAAATACCACTTTCCCACCCGCGAGGTAAACTCTACAGAGTATTCTTCTCCATAGGTTTCTGAAAGAAATTCCATCACGATTTGGGGGATGGTTCCTTCTGTGTGCGGGGTGTAACTGCGGCGGACTTGCGAGACATTTTTTGGATTGACGGGTTTCACGTACATCCAATCTGGTGCTTTGCAGATAATACGCTGTTCGTCGCTGGTTGAACCTGGGAAACTAATTCCGGCACACAAGGCAAAGTTGGAAACAATTAAGGCATCCTGCATTAATTCAGGAAATGCTGTTAGCGGCTGGCGCAAAGCGGCGGCTAATAATGGTTGGCTTTCGTCTTCCACTGGGTCGTCTGGTAGTTGGAAATCTTCTGGTAGTAGCGGCCAGGTGATTGTGAGTTTTGTTTCATGATTTTTAGTTGCTACAGACATAGTTTATCAGAGGTTAAATGTTTTAATGTTTAAATTATATCTTTTGGTTTTTGGGATTAATGTTAATGGTTTAATGACGAGGCAGAGCCTCTGGATATGCGTTACCGGGCAGAGCCTAGTAACTAGAGGATTGGCTTAATGACGAGGCAGAGCCTCTGGATAGGCGTTACCGGGCAGAGCCTGGTAACGAGAGGAATAATTAGTCCTCATAGCGAGGACTTTAGCTTTGAGGCAGGGAATTCATTCCCTGCCGGACTTAATATGCAGCTAGGATTTTCTGCTGTAGCTCGTTTGTCATTGCTAGTAGTTCCGATTGGGCGATCGCACTTTGTTCACCGCTCGCCAACCACTTCAATTGTACCGTCTCGTTTTCAGCTTCGGCATCTCCCAAAACTAAACACGCAACTGCACCGCTTCTGTCGGCTCTTTTAAACTGTTTCTTGAAAGGACTAGCACTCAAATCTATTTCTACGCTAAACCCGGCACTTCGCAATTTTTGAGCTAACAATACCGATTGCTGTTCTGCTTTTTCGCCCCTGGATACCAAATAAAAATCTAACTTCGGCGCGGGCAAAGGTTGCAACTTTTGCAGCAGGATAATCAACCTTTCGATACCCATTGCCCAACCGACTGCCGCCGTATCTGGGCCGCCCAATTCCTTTACTAAACCGTCGTAGCGGCCGCCTCCGCAAACTGTTGCTTGCGCTCCCAAATCGTCGGAGATAATTTCAAATGCGGTGTAGGTATAGTAATCTAAACCGCGCACTAATCTGGGATTTAACTGATAGCTAATTCCTAAATTTTTGAGCATAAGCTGCACTTGCTCGAAGTGATCTCGCGATTCCTCTCCCAAATAGTCCAAAATACTCGGCGCACCAGCTACAATTTCTTGAGTGCGCGGATTTTTGCTGTCCAATATCCGCAGCGGATTGCGAGTCAAGCGATCTTGAGAATCCGCGTCTAATTTGTCTTTGTACGGTGTAAAATAATCGATCAAAGCTTGTCGGTAATTTTGTCTGTCTTGCTTATTTCCGACAGAATTAATATCGAGGCGCAAATTTTTTAAACCGAGGGTTTGCAGGATGTCGCAGGCGATCGCAATTACTTCGACATCCGCACGAGGATTCGCACTCCCCAACACTTCCACGCCAATTTGATTGAACTGCCGCTGTCTTCCTTCTTGCGTGTGTTCGTAGCGAAACATCGGTCCGGCATACCACAGACGCTGCACGTCTCCCGCCGCGTACAAACTGTTTTGAATAAAAGCTCGCACTACTCCCGCGGTGCCTTCTGGGCGCAAAGTAGTCGATCGATCGCCCTTATCCTTAAAAGTGTACATTTCTTTGCCTACAACATCGGTAGCTTCTCCGATGCCGCGTTCAAATAAAGATGTCTGTTCAAAAATTGGCGTCCTAATTTCTCGATAAGCCGCTTTTTTTAAAATGGTTCTAGCGACTTCTTCTATATTTTGCCAGTATTGAATTTCAGCGGGCAAAATATCCCGCGTTCCCGGTAAAGTTTTAATTGCACTCATTTTGTTAGTCAGTTGTCAGTTGGCAGTAGTCAGTTGTCATTAGTTATTAGTTATTAGTCATTAGTAAGTAGTCAACAGTTAACAGTTAACAGTCAACAGTCAACAACTAACAATTTCCAATTTCCAATAACTAATGACTTAATAATTCCCAAGCTCCGTAACGATCGCCATAATAAGCCAAAATGCGATCGACCAGCTCGCGACCTGCCAAATCGAACCCTTCAGGATACTGTATCCACAAACCCCCAATTTGGCTGTCACTGTAATCAAACCGCTGCGACTGCTGCGGGATTAAACCGGTTTGCACCCCTTCAACTTGACGCAAATGGGTCGCCACTTCGCGATACACCGCCAGCGGCAATCCAGGGGATTGAATGTGATAGCGGAGTTGTTTTTCTTGTGCCGTTTGCATCATTTCTTTGCCTGTCCCCAACCTGATCCCCTACTTAAGATACTTCTTTATCGATCGGCCGCGGTAAAGGGCAGCAGTTAATATTGTCCAAACATACCTTTCCCCACTGCAACGCCCAGCGTACAAGCGTAACTCGATTGTCAGCGCGCGTCTTGTTCAAGATATTGCTAATGTGGTTGTCAACTGTACGCTTGCTAATCTCTAACTTTTCGGCAATTTTCTCATTAGTCAATCCCGCCGCTACTAACTCTACCACTTGCAATTCTCTGTCCGACAGGGTGACAGGGGTTCCAGAGACAATCCCACTCATAAATTTTTCCTATGTCTGCATATTTACCTATCTACAATTCTAGAGGATGAGGGATCGAGTATGAAGAGAAAATTAAATTTGTTGTGCTACTCTTTCGGGCCCAAAGCACCAAATCGCTTGCAGAAGCGCAAAAAGTGCAAACCCAGCGCCGACACAGCAAGACGCGCCGCCACTTGCGCTGCTGGCGCGTCGGGTGACGGATGAGCCCTTTACCGGGGCGCATCTGACATCCAGGCCCAACCTGCAGATGTTTGCACGTAAAACAACTGATACGCCCGCACTGCACTTGTGCGTTGACCGAGTAACTGCCAGTATCAGTAAGTCTGATATTATAGGAGCAGCCATTAAAAAATAGCTTGCAATTTTTCTGGGATGGGTTAAAAATAATTATTGGCCTGTCTACTGCTGGTCTAAAATCTAAAATGTAAAATCTAAAATTTATATGACTTATCCTCGCGTTCTGTGTCTGGGTGAAGTTTTATTTGATTGTTTAGCAGACAAACCAGGAGTATCTCTCGAAGAGGTAGAATCTTGGACGGCATATCCCGGCGGTGCTCCTGCTAATGTTGCCTGTGCTTTGGTTAAATTAGGGACGGCGGCGGGATTTATCGGTGCTGTAGGTGGGGATGAATTGGGAAATTCCCTAGTGCAGGTATTGCAAGAAGTAGGGGTTGATATTGCTGGAGTGCAGCGGCATCCAAGTGCGCCGACGCGGCAAGTTTATGTCTTGCGGAATCAAGCGGGCGATCGATCTTTTGCCGGTTTTGGCGAATTCGATACTGCGGATTTTGCAGACACCCGCCTCCTCGCTGCACAACTACCGGAGGTGCTGTTTGAAAATGCCGAATATTTAGTGCTAGGCACTTTAGAATTAGCTTATCCTGAAAGTCGAGAGGCGATCGCCCGATCGATCGAACTAGCAGAACAGTACGACGTTAAAATTATACTGGACATCAATTGGCGTCCCGTGTTTTGGCCAAATCCAGACGAAGCAAAAGCGCCCATTAGAAAAATCTTAAAAAAAGTGGATTTTGTCAAGTTATCTGAGGAAGAAGCCGAATGGTTGTTTGACACTACCGACGCTGGAGCTATTACCTACCGCCTCGATTCCGTAGAAGGCGTTTTGGTTACTGCAGGCGAGAAAGGTTGCGCCTATTGTATCTCGGAAAATGAAGGAAAAATTCCCGCCTTTAAAGTAGATGTTGAGGATACAAATGGTGCCGGCGACGGTTTTCTGGCTGGTTTTGTCAGCCAATTGTGCAAGGTGGGAATTAAGAGTTTAGCCGCTCCAGAAATAACAAAAAAAGTTGTAACTTATGCGAATGCCGTAGGTTCGATGACAGCGATGAAACCTGGGGCAATTAAAGCTCAACCAACCGCCGCTGAAGTAGAAGCTTTCTTGTATTTGTACAAAAATTAGCACGCCAAACCTCTCCCCTGGAAACGGAGAGGGGGCTAAATTTGCTTCAGAAACCCGGTTGCTCCGAAAAAATAACTCTTATACAAATTCGCGTTAAAAACCCTCTATAAGACTCGGCGATTAAAATCGCTACTCTACAAACTCTCGCCCTAGTTAAGAGGGACTAATAAATAAACTGGTATTGAAGCCAGATCTAGTATTATAGGTTTTATTTGGGGCAATTAACCGCACATCAGATGATTTTTAATTTGGCGCACGATTAACTCTAGCGGCTGCGAAGCATCTATGATAATTGCATCTTCTGGTTCTTCGAGACTGTCTAACTGACTTAAAAGCAAGTCTGCTTTCATGTAGTGATTTTCGCGAGTTTTTAACCTTGTGGCTAATAGCTGAAAAGAACATTTTAGATAAACTATCTTCATTCGCTTTTGGTCTCGGTAGAGCATTTCGCGGTAAGATGTTTTTAAAGCAGAACAAGCCAAAACCACATTTTTATTTTCTAACAGCCACCTGTCTATTGCAGCTTGCAATTGTAAAAGCCAAGGAAGGCGATCCGCATCTTCTAAAGGAATGCCCCCACTCATTTTATCGATATTAGCTGATGGGTGAAAATCGTCAGCATCGCTGAAATCCCAGTTGAGAGATTGCGCCAGCAACTTGCCTACAGTAGTTTTGCCAGAACCTGAGACTCCCATCACGATCGTAATCATGGCACCTATTTATCGAATACTTGGAACTTTATCAAGTTGTGCGATCGACAAACCGGGTTTCTTAAGTTGCCGGATGAATTCTACCACCCTAAAAAATTCAATAAACCCGGTTTATTTATGATTGTCGCTTAAATTTCTTCCATAGTGGGTTTAATGAAATTATAAGCCAAAACGCCGATAATTCCACCCATCACAGGGAATACAATAAACGCCCATAACTGTTGGATTGCCCATCCGCCTTGAAAAAGTGCGACACCGATACTTCTAGCTGGGTTAACTGAAGTATTGGTTACGGGAATTCCGACTAAGTGAATCAACACCAGCATCAAGCCGATCGGAATTCCGCCCAAACCGACGGGATATTTGGGATGGGTAGTACCCATGATTGTAAATAACAGAAAAGCAGTTAGTACAATTTCCGTCAAAGCTGCTGCCAAAAGTCCGTAACCAGTGGGAGAATGTTCTCCAAAACCGTTAGATGCAAATCCAGAAGCAGCCGCATCAAATCCGGGTTTTCCTGATGCTATCATGTACAAAACAAGACCGCCTAAAATTCCCCCTACAATCTGACCTCCTATATAATAAGGAAGCAAAACAGCATCGATCAGTTTCGCAACTACTAAACCGATACTTACCGCCGGATTAATGTGGCATCCAGAGATAGGGCCGATGGTATAAACCATGATTAAGAGGGATAGACCAAAGGCGATCGACACTCCCAAAAAGCCGATTTTGTCTCCAGCTAAAACCGCACTGCCACATCCACCTAATACCAACACAAAAGTACCAAAAGCTTCAGCAACCCCAATCTTTATTTTTTTGTTCATACTCACAATTCTCGGAAGTTTCTGATCTGTCTATTTCACACCCCTACGAGTTCTAATTCTAAAAATTAGAACTCGAATTTGTTTCACTAAGCGCCACAATACTAATGGAAATCATTAGCAACGTGTAGCTCTAACTTTCATAAATTCTCTGGGCTTAAACTGAGACTGCGGAATTGGGAATCGATAAATTAGCTCAAACATACTCTATTATGGAAAAAATGTCAAGAGTGAGCCAATTATTTGTATAAATTGTGCAATCTTCTGTATTCAATTCACAATAATTAACTTGACTTTTTTCCTAATTCTGCGATCGTAATTTTACTTATTGTTGCTGATTATCCGATCGCACTTGCAGCTAAAACATCACTGCTAACCGGCTGGTACATCTGACTGGAGAAGAGGCGAAAGCCTTGCTGGCAATCGGCAGTCATCTTGCACAGCAAGCGGAATTGTAGCGGCGTTGGGGGTTGATTGACGCGATCAACTTCTACGCGAACCAATTCTGGATGCTGCGAAATAATTTCAAAAATATCATCCACCAGATAGCGCTGACAATAGCCGACAATCCAGTGATCTTTAGTACACAGAAGCAGACGAGAAGGGCGCGGATTTTTAAATTCGTGGGCTAAATACAAAAGTTCGCCCACTTGAAGCCGATGAATCCGTTCAATTGCCGACTTTGAAAGGTATCGCAGTCCATCTGCAAAAAAATGGATACAGTAACGTCCATTTTCATCCGGTTCAGGACAAGGGAACACTTCAAATTTATCAGTTACCCGTTTGCCTCCGCTGCGCGCCAATAAAGCAATTGGGTCATGTTCGTGTTCAGGGATATTCAACCACTGTACAAATTCAGGGTAGTCAGGGCGCGATCGGGCCATCACTCGATTAGAAAACAACGAAAACAGTTTCTGTGAAGTGTAAACATTGTTGAAATCCGGGAAAGATGGCAAAGGCAGAAACCCGCACTTAAGTTTCGCTTCTAGAACACCATTTGTATAATTGAACTGGTATTCTTTACCGTTAAATGTCAATCTACCAATCGGAAACCAAGAACCGCTGCCCGGGCTTTGCCAAGCCAAAAATAGTGTTTTCAAAGTAAATCTCCTGTCAATTCAAGTAGGGTGAACAGTGCGTACTGCACAAACACAACTCACCCACACGGCTTAAAAAATGTTTACCCGATCGACCCTTGACATTTTCCTCTCAAAATGAGAGTGTAAGTATACAAACAGAACTTATACCAAATCCGAGTTTACCACCCCTGTTATAAATATTCCGTCATTGCGAGCGAAGCGAACCAATCGCTTCCCTCTCTGCGATTGCTTTGCTTCGCTCGCAATGACAATAAAGGGGATGCCTAACCAACCCGGATTTGGTATGACGCTACATAACCGAACTTTTACATCACCTGTAGAGTTCTGGTGGACAGCGATCGCTCTACAGATAAAATCTGTGAGTAAGTCCTGCATAAAGTGATGAAATAAGCCACGTTAGCGAGGGGAAAGAGATGCAGTACAAAACGACCAAAAAACTAAAAACAAATGCACCTAATTTCGCTCCGCCACCTCCGCAATGATGCTGCTAAGTACCCGGATGTCAAAAACCAAATTGAGATTTGGAAAGAAACTGTCAACAAAGCGGAATGGCAGAATTTGGAGGATATTCGCAAAATTTATCGGGATGCCGAAGCAGTAGGAAACTTTACCGTCTTTAATATCAAAGGCAACGACTATCGCCTGATTGTTGGGATTAACTATGACAACCAAACTGTTTTCTACAAATATTTCCTAACCCACTCTGAATACGACAAAGAAAAATGGAAAAATGACCCTTACTTTTGACCGAACGACTTACAGCAACTTGCTCGCAGAAATTGCTCCCAAGGCGATCGAAACTGAGGAAGAATACGATCGCCTCCTGGCAGTTGCAGAAAGGCTAACATTTGCTAAAAACCTCACTCCAGAGGAGAAAGTTTTATACAAGTTGTTAGTCACTTTGATAGAAGTTTACGAGACAGAAAACTATCCGATAGACAAATCCGAACCTCATGAGATTTTGCAACATATCATGGAATCCAGCGGCACCCGCCAAGCAGACTTGGTAGGTATCATTGGATCTAGCGGCGTAGTATCTGAAGTTGTGAACGGCAAGCGATCCATTAGCAAAGCACAAGCTAAGGCACTCGGCGATTATTTTCAAATCTCACCTAGCTTGTTCATTTAATTTAAGATGAATCGATCAGTTACAATCTAATTCCATGTCTTGTAGGGGCGGGTTCACCAATAATATTTGCCTAGAATCGACAATACAATAAACCCGCGCCCGCCCCGATCGATACTAATCGATCGAACATAATATAAGGTGCGTCATATCCCAAACCCTCAATAAATTCTAGAGTGAAAGTCTGACGCACCCTACAACTGGTAAAAAGCCACTATCTAACACAGGAATTCGCGCGGATCGGTGACATACCCAGTCAGCGCAGACGCCGCCGCCGTGTAAGGCGACGCTAGATAAACTTGCGCTTCTTTATTCCCCATGCGGCCGGGGAAATTGCGGTTAGTTGTAGACACGCAAATTTCTGGTTCATTCATCCGCCCGAAAGTATCTTTCGGGCCGCCCAAACAAGCGGCGCAAGAAGGCGCGGCGGGTTCGATGCAGCCTGCTGCTAAGAAGATTTCCGAAAGCGTTTGACCGTCGTATTTTGTGACAAACAAATCTTCGTAAACTTTCTGAGTTGCTGGTACTAAATAAGTCGGAACTTTGACTTGATTTCCTTTCAAAATGCGGGCGGCATTTAGAAAGTCGGAGGTTTTGCCGCCGGTGCAGGAACCGATGTAAACTCGATCGATCTTGACATCGCGGCAGTTGCGGGCTAAGTCGCGGTTGTCGGGAGAGTGCGGTTTGGCGACGACTGGTTCTAATTGGGTGACATCGTAGGTGCGATCGCTATAAAATTTAGCATCCCCATCGCTGTAAAATGAATCGAAGGGTTTATCAGTCCGCGAAGTAACGTAATCAAACGTAGTTTTGTCCGGCGCAACCGTGCCGTTTTTACCGCCAGCTTCAATCACCATATTGCACAGCGTCATCCGTTCTTCCATCGTCAAACGCTCAACTGTATCGCCGGCAAATTCCATTGTCCGGTAGTTAGCACCCGCAACGCTAATATCACCAATAATCTGCAAAATTAGGTCTTTTGCTAACAAATAATCCGGCAGTTCACCGTTGAACACAAAGCGCATGGTTGCGGGAACTTTGATTAACAGTTTGCCGGTTCCCATGATAAAAGCCGCGTCTGTATTGCCGATACCGGTGGCGAATTGTCCGAAAGCGCCGGCATTACAGGTGTGGGAATCTGTGCCGAAGAGCACTTCGCCGGGCCGCGTGTGGCCTTCTTGTGCTAGCGCGATGTGGCAAACTCCTTTGTAGTCGGGATTTGCTTTGAAGTCCGATCGATCCGTGATGTCGTAAAAGTATTTTATCCCTTGTTCTTTGGCAAAATCGCGGAGAATATCGACGTTGCGGTTAGCGCGTTCGTCGTTGGTGAAAATGTAGTGGTCGGGAATGAGGACGATTTTGTCAGGGTTCCAGACTTTAGCATTCTCACCGAATTCGCGTTTGAAAACGCCGATGGTGCCGGGCCCGCAGACATCGTGGGTCATCAACACGTCTGTTTCTACCCAAATATTTTCTCCGGGCTCAACTTTAGTGCGGCCTGATGCTTTAGCTAAGATTTTTTCGGTCAGGGTCATTCCCATAGTGCGATCGCTCTTTTTTATTAGATGCTATATAGTGTATTGTACGAAACATCGCCTGATGTTGAGAGGGAATTTATTATGAATATGAGCGTCTTCTCCTCAAAGTGGGAGTACGCCTGATTGCGAAGTTATTGTTCACCCGCCAAAAACTTATTTAGTCAAGCGCGATCGAACTATTAGTTTTAATGAAAGGTCAAGGAAAGTTTATTGCAGTATTAGTAGACTTATAAAATCCCACTTTTTCACTAGGATTAAAGGCTATAAAGATTTAGCTTCGCCAATCCCAAATACCGAACACCTTCTGGCGTCACGTCAAACCGACAAGGCAAAACCTCTACACCTTCACTTATAGCCTGTCTGAACAATTCTCCGTAAAGGCGATCGGCACTATCCCCCGGAGCAAAATCCGTACAATCCCCCCGATTAATAAAATACAGCATTACAGCCCTCGAACCCTGCCGCACCACTTCCATCAATTCCCGCAAATGTTTCTGTCCCCTCTCCGTCACTGTATCGGGAAATAGAGCCAACTCCTCTTTTACCCAAGTTGTATTTTTCACTTCCAGAAAAATCGGTTTTTCCTCACCAGTCAGCCAAAAATCAACTCTACTTTTTTTATCAGTGCCGTAAACAACCTCCGGTTGAATTAAACTGTAATTGCCCAAATCGGGAAACAATTTCAATTCCAAAGCTAATTTAACTACTCGATTGGGTAGCCCCGTATTAACTCCCACCCAAGTTGGCACAGTGTCGCAAACTTTAATTAATTCCCAAGTATAAGCTAACTTGCGTTTAGGATTGTCGCTGGGAGATACTAGCACTGGATTTCCCGGAATGTAAACACCAGTCATCGGGCCAGTATTCGGACAGTGCGCGGTGATTATTTCTCCCGAATCTAGTTCAATTTCGGCAAAAAATCGCTTGTAACGTTTGATGAGAATTCCGGGTAAAAGAGGAGGATATTTGTAAATTAAGTCAGTCATTCGATTTTAGGTTTTAGATTTTAGATTTTAGAGTGAGGCATCATAGCATGAAACGACGGTTTGTAGTAAGGACTTTAGTCCTGCATTCTTTGTTTCATATCCTTAGCAGCTAAAGCATAACCTCCATCAGCACCGTCTATAAAATGTACTTGGCGACCGTTGCGTTCAAACACCAGACAAGTCATCAACGCTCTGTCAGAAACGTGCAAACCGTAAACCAGCTTGCCTTCTCGGTAATTCCTTTCCAAGTACCCCGTCAATTTTTTTCGCCGCCACTCATTGCCAGAAATTACCATTCTCAACATATCATCAAATTTGCGGTAATCCGTAGCTGCGATCGCAATATCTTTATAAACTCCCCAATCTAACTCTTCTGTCTTAACCTTCAAATTCATTAGCAGCGAACCAAGCGCCGTCTCTAACTGGATTTTTGATAAATACATCTGGCGGTCAAACCAACTAGCATTGCTCGCCCTAACTAGAGTTTCTTTAATCAGCTTTGTGCTATTAAGTGTCAATTTAAGGTTTTTACTATCGATAGGATTTAAACAATTTTCCTTGCCGTAAATGTAGTTAATTTTTTTGATAATTTTTCTATATAATTGATGACTTTGCTGACCAAAATCTTCTCGCACCATTACCAGCAGCGTTACTATTTCCCCATACTTGCTGGGAATATCCTGCCACCGGCATTCCAATCCAGAAAAATCGGCTGTTGCAGAAATGCCCTTATTTTTAATACTGTAAATATTACCAGGCGCCGGATCTTTAATAAGTTCAGTAGCACGAGTTAAGCCGCCGCCACTAAAAACAGCTTGGCTGTAATTTTCTGAAACTTTAAACTTAGCTATTTTAACCGGATAATTAGCTGCCACAACTTGAACCGGGACGGCCCCAACTCGCAAATCCATGTCAAATTGAGTCTTAGCCATTTGTTGAGTGGCCAGCAAAGCAATCTTAGCAGCGGGTAAAAGCGATGGCCCCATTAAAAGAGAAGCGCCGTCGCCACCAAACACAAACGGAATCTCAGTTTTGCCTGCGACATTCAAAACAGCAACGATCGAACAAGCCCCCAATAAGTTAACTTCTTTGTATTTTCCAGCTTCAATCGCTTTTGTAGAACCGCGAATATCTGTGACAACAATGTACCAATCATCAGGTACGTCAACAAAATTACCGAGATCGGTAATCTTGATAAAATTGTCCAGTAAAGGTAATTGGGAATAGAAGTTTTCGGAATTCATGTTATCATTCTCCCGATTCGCGATTAAAATAAGTGAATCCTTTTAGCATTAGCGTTTGTAACCATTTGTGTCCCAATTACAGAAGCCCTCTCGTTCCCTCGCAGGGATTGCCGGCATTGTCGCAGTCGCCACTCTAATTAGCAAAGTCTTTGGATTAGTGCGCCAAATTGCGATCGCCGCAGCCTTTGGAGTCGGTGTCGCCGTCGATGCCTACAACTACGCCTACGTCATCCCTGGTTTCTTATTTATTTTGCTCGGAGGGATTAACGGGCCATTTCACAGCGCCATAGTCAGTGTTTTAGCCCGCCGGGATAAAAAAGAAGCAGCACCCTTAGTCGAGACTATCACCACCTTAGTCGGGGGCTTGCTGCTGTTGGTGACGATCGCTTTAATTATTTTTGCCGATCCGCTGATCGATTTGGTGGCACCGGGATTAAATAGAACAGCAGAAGGTTTACAAATTAAAGCAATTGCCGTCCAGCAATTTCGGATTATGGCGCCGATGGCATTACTTTCAGGCTTAATCGGCATTGGTTTCGGCACTCTCAATGCCGCCGATATGTACTGGTTGCCTTCGATTAGCCCTTTATTTTCCAGCGTTGCACTTGTCGGCGGTTTGGGGATTCTCGCACTGCAACTCGGAAACAAAATTATTCAGCCAGAATACGCACTAATTGGCGGCTTAGTGTTAGCTTGGGGAACTTTAGCGGGCGCAGTTTTGCAGTGGTTGGTGCAACTAGCGGCGCAGTGGCGCGCCGGCTTGGGAACATTGCGCTTGCGGTTTAATTTTAAACGGCCGGGAGTGCAAGAAGTAATTAAGGTGATGGTTCCTGCGACCTTATCATCAGGAATGCTGCAAATTAATGTTTATACTGACCTATTTTTCGCATCCTACATCCCTCAAGCTGCCTCTGCGTTGGGTTACAGTGGGTTGTTAGTTATGACGCCTTTAGGCATTATTTCTAATGTAATTTTAGTGCCATTTCTACCCATATTTTCTCGCCTCACCGATCCGAGAGATTGGCCGGAATTAAAAGCTCGAATTCGTCAATCTTTAATTTTGACGGCCCTTACGATGCTGCCTCTGAGCGCTTTAATGGTAACACTTGCCGGGCCGATCGTCCGCGTGGTTTACGAACGCTATGCTTTTGATCGATCGGCCTCGCAGTTTGTCACGCCGATATTGATGGCTTACAGTATTGGAATGTTTGTGTATTTGGGACGCGACGTTTTGGTACGGGTATTCTACGCTTTGGGAGACGGAGAAACCCCTTTTCGCATCAGTATAATCAATATCTTTTTAAACGCTCTTTTGGATTATTTGTTAGTAGGAGCATTTGGCGCGCCCGGATTAGTTTTGGCGACGGTGGGAGTGAATCTTATTTCGATGATTATGCTTTTGTACTGTTTAAATAAAAAGCTGGGTGGCCTGCCTTGGGGGGAGTGGAGTTTGCCTTTTCTGGGGTTAACTTCGGGCAGTTCTCTAACTGCTTTCGTTACCTTGGCTACTCTGCAAGCGTGTCAAAGAGTTTTGGGTACTGAAGGTTTGGTAATTCAATTAGTGCAGTTGAGTGTGGCAAGTTTTGTAGGGTTAGGGGTTTTTGCCCTGTTTGTCAGTCAGATGAAGTTGCCGGAAGTTGATATGTTTGTCGATCGCATTCGCGGCCGTTTTCGCAAATAAATATCGGAAATTTGCGGCAGATTCAAGGAATCAACAAAAGTGCGAGATCCCTTAAGTACACAAAATACCAAAAAGGAATCTCGTCCTTAAATCCAAATCAACACTCCGAAGCGTCCATCTGCGTACATCCGCCACCATCTGCGGTCAAAAATTCCAGAGTAATTAACAAGGGCGATGTCTAGATTCTCAAGATATCGTCAACCTTTATGCTGTCTGGCAAAATAGCCAATAAAATTCCGCTAAAACAAATAAACCCTCATACCCACAGCCTCTCTTGGATGCCTAAATTATGTCCTCATGGCAAAGATCCGACTTTTCCGACTTTAAGATCCGACTTTTCCGACTTTACAGAGGCAGGGGCCCGAAGCAACGATAGAGATAGGGAAAGCCAACCCACGATCTCTAGATTGTAAAGATATCGTAAACCAGAAGTGTTGTGTTGCCAAGTGTTAAATAAAAGTAGGCTATAAGAATATGTCTTTAGTATGATATATTAAATTTGCATCTATGTTATGTACATTCATTCCCACGCGAAGCCAGTGAGAGCCCTCTTCATATCAGGACTACCCCGCTCAGGCTCTACTTTACTGGCTGCACTACTACGACAAAATCCCCGGTTTCACAGCGCTATGACTTCCCCTATTGGGGGCGCAAGTCGATCGAATGCTGTCAGCCGTGACCCAAAACAATCAGTGTTCCGTGTTTATTTCCCCTGAACTAAAACCGACGCTGATTATGAGTATCTTTTCGGCTTACTACCAGCCACAAGCTGAAAAAGAAGTGATGGGGGACACCAATCGCCTGTGATGCAGCAAACTGTCATTAATCCTGGCATTATTTCCCGAAGCCAAAGTGATGTTCTGTATCAGAAACATCGCTTGAATTATGGACTGTATCGAGCTACTAATTCGCGGTAACGCCTTGGATGTTTCCAGGTTATTTAATCCTCCAGCGGAAGGGGCTAACAATTTTACCGACCGATTTATTTAAGCAATAGAACTAATAAATTATTCCGTCCTCATAGCGAGGACTTAAGCGATGCGGGGGTTTCAACCCCGACCAGACTTGGATGTAAACGATAGATATAAAGGATGTCAGGAATTATGAACGTACCAACCGCGAACAAGCAAATTATTTTCGTTGACTCCTCTGTACAAGATTATCAAAGCCTGATCCAAGGCATCGATCCCGCTCAAATTGTGATTTTAAATGAAAATTCCAGCGCGATCGACCAAATTACAAACGCCTTGGCAGATCAAAAAGATATTGAAGCAGTTCATATAGTTTCTCACGGCAGCGAAGGCAGTTTAAAACTCGGTGCTGACGTACTCAATGACAATAACCTAGAAACTTTCAGCGATCGGCTAAAACAGTGGGGAAGTGCGCTGACAGCAAATGGGGATATTCTACTTTATGGATGCGATGTAGCAGCGGGAGAAGTTGGAGCAACCTTCGTAAAACGCCTCAGTGAAATAACAGGGGCGGATGTGGCAGCATCCACCGACAAGACCGGTAATGCAGCATTAGGTGGCGACTGGGCTTTGGAGGTAAACACCGGCAACATTGAGACTCCCATAGCTTTTCAGACACAAGGAGCACAGAAGTATGATGGGGTACTTGCCACCTTTACCGTGACGAACACCAACGACAGTGGGGCGGGGTCGTTGCGCGAGGCGATCGCCCAAGCCAATACCCAGACGGGTGCAGACACCATTGTTTTCGATCCCAGTGTATTTAACACCTCCCAAACCATCCGCCTCAATTCGCAACTAATCGTCGATGACAGTGTGAGCATTCAGGGGACTGGGCTGAACCTCGTGAAGATAAGTGGAGATGCCAATAATAATGGCATTAATGACAACGCTGATGTGCGCCTGTTCTTTGTTAACCAAGGCACAGTGAGTTTTAGCGACCTCACCCTGCATGGCGGACGCGGCAATGGTGGCAATGGTGCTGCTGGCGGTGGTGGTGGACTAGGGGCTGGTGGTGCATTATTTATCAATGGCAACGGAACTTCACTGCCCGCTCAAGTGACCATCAATAATGTTAGCTTTACCCAGAACCAGGCAGTAGGCGGTAATGGAGGCGCTTCTAATGGTGGTGGGGGTGGTGGCGGCTTCGGCGGAGTCGGTGGCTCTGGTGCCTACCAACCTGGTGGTGGGGGTGGCGGCGGCGGATTTAGTGAGATTGGGACTAATGGCACCACTGGTGGGGGTACCGGTGGTGGCAGTAGCTTCTTTGGTAACACCGGCGGCACGGGAGGCACAACCAGCAATAGTGGAGTTGCTAGCAACGGAGGGTTCGGTGGCGGTGGCGGCGGTGGCCTCAGTGCTGTCAGTGCTAATGGTACCAACGGCGGTCAAGGAGGTGACTTTGGTGGCGGCGGTGCCGGTGGTGCTAGCCAGTTTAGCGGTGTATCGGGTCAAGGCGGTGATGGAGGATTCGGTGGCGGTGGTGGTAATGCGGGCATTGATGCTAACGGTTCTACCCAGGGTCTTGGTGGTAATGGTGGCTTTGGTGGTGGTGGTGGTAGCGGGAATATCGGCGGTGGCTTAGGAGGCAGTTTCGGCGGCAATGGTTACAACGCTGGCGGTGGCGGCGGAGCTGGATTAGGCGGAGCCATTTTCCTTCGCAATGGTTCTCTGATGCTAACGAATGTCACGTTTAATAACAACAGCGCCACTGGAGGCTCGGGCGGATTTAGCGCTCAGCCCGGTCAGGGTAAAAGCGGTGCTATTTTCGTGAACGCTGGTGCAACGGTAACAGCATCAGGAGTGACCTACAGTAGTAATTCTGCCACAAATGCCAGTACCACTGCTACTGATAATAGTAATACCTATGGAACGATTACCCTACTCGACACCACACCACCGACAGCCGCCAGTTTCACCCCCGCAGATAACGCCACCAGTGTTGCAGTTGCTGCTGATTTAGTCGTCACCTTGAGTGAAGCCGTACAAAAAGGTACTGGCAATATTGTCATCAAGAAAGTCTCCGACAACTCAGTTGTAGAAACTATTGATGTCACCTCAGCCAATGTCACGGTTAGCGGCAGTACCGTCACCATTAATCCCACAGCAAATTTAGTTGAGGGTACAGATTACTACGTTGAAATTGCCACTGGTGCAATTAAAGACTTAGCAGGTAACAATTATGCCGGCCTTGTAGACCCAACTGCTTGGAATTTCACCACAGTAGCTGACACCACACAACCGACAGCCGCCAGTTTCACCCCCGCAGACAACGCCACCAGTGTTGCAGTTGCTGCTGATTTAGTCGTCACCTTGAGTGAAGCCGTACAAAAAGGCATCGGCAATATTGTCATCAAGAAACTCTCCGATAACTCAGTTGTAGAAACTATTGATGTCACC
>NZ_JAUBTS010000030.1:0-75201 GCF_036705105.1 Microcoleus sp. B9-D4 | reverse complement strand
TCCGCTGAAAGTAAAAGTGAAGGGGGAGGGACTTGAAGCCTCCCATGCCTATAAATGACTATACTTTTACCAGCTATGAACACTCTACCCCATTTCGCTTACAGTCATAGCTCAGCCAGAGTTTAGCAATTGCATTACTATCCCAGTGCTTGCCGTTTAGTTTGGTAAACACTAAATCAGTTGGTTTTGCGTTATCAGGCTTGATACGTAGCAGTAAATCATTGAGTTTGGGGTAGATTTTGAACAGTCTAGCTTCTCCTGTTTTTGTAACTTGAGTGTTTTTAAGCATCCCGTTGTAGGACTTGCTAAACCGGATATAATCCTTATCCCGTCCCAAAAAAACATCTTTCCATTCAAGTGCGAACGCTTCTCCATTTCGACAACCTGTTAAGAAACGGAATTCAATCAAGGGAGCCAACCTTCGAGGTGAAGGATTTTTGTGCTCATAAAATGCCTTGATAATGATGTCGCGTTCTTCCTTAGTAAAAGCACGGCGGTCGCGTTCTTCTGGGTCGGTTTCAGTATCAGACTTGTCCCACCATCGTAAATCAACCGTACCATCGGCGCTGACTTGCGATTTGTATTTGTCAGTTTTATTTTTTATAATGCTAGCTGGCATTATAAAAGGATTGATAGTTAGTTTGGTTTTGCCCTGAGACTGTAGTCTAACGAAAGCTTCCGAAAGTGCAACTAGGGTTCTACGCTTGCTATCTTCTTCAAACGGACTTGACAACAAAATATCAACTATACCTGTGGAAATTGGTAAATCCCAAATAGAACAAGGGAACGAAATCATCGTTTGTCTTTGTTTGTTCCACACAAGACCTTTGATAATATTTGTAAGTTTTTTACAACAATACTCCGGACATTTTTAAAAGAGGGATGCGATGGCTTCGGCAAGCAACGCTTACGCAATAAATCACAGAAGCGAAAAAAGTGAGTGCAATCTGAACCCAAAATGAACAGAAAAAAAGGCGCTCTTTTAGGTTAAGCTATAAAAACACACAAGCTCTTCAGATTGCCTTATGAAGATTATTGAATCCATCTTACAACAAATGCCAGGAATTAGTCAACCCCAAAAGAAATTTTTAATCACTTTATTCTCAACTATTTTGCTTGTTTATGGCAAGGTCAACTTCACCAATCTCAGTCGTTATAGTTGTTTGAGCGAAAAAACCTACCGTCGTCACTTTCTCAAAAGCTTTAATTTTCCACAATTTAATCAATATTTCCTCGAATCTGCCTTAAATCCTGAACACACAGTCATTGCCGTTATCGATTGTTCTTTTTTAAGAAAAAGTGGCAAAAAAACTGACGGTAAGGGTTATTTTTATAATGGTGTAGCGGGGAAATCGGAACAGGGGTTGGAAATTTCTGTAATTTCTATTGTCGAAATTGAGAGTCGTTTATCTTATAGCTTAAGCGTACAACAAACTCCATCACGCTCTCAAATAAAGAAGGTGAAAAAACTGCCACAAAAACCGAAGAATAGCTGGTCAAAAAAATCTCGCAAAAAACAGGAGTCTCAAAGCTCAACGCCTGACATCACAAGAGTTGATGACGGGAGTAGAACATCTAAAGAATACTCGTTATTTCTTCCCAAATTCTGTACGTTATTTGGTCGCTGATGGCTATTACTACCGCTCTAAATTCTGGGATGCTGTGCGGGAGTTAAATTTAGACTTTATTGGCAAGTTAAGAGTTGATGCTAACCTACGCTATCTTTATACTGGTGAACAAAAGAAACTGGGAACTCCACGTAAATATGATGGTAAGGTTGACTGCCATGATTTGAGTCGTCTTAATTTTGTTAAAGAAATAAAACCGGGAGTTTCATTATATACATTGGTGGTGTGGAGTTGTTGTTTAAATTGCCAAATTAGGTTGGCTTGTATCTCTGAGGTTCAAGCCAACGGAGAAATTAAAAATGCTTTATTATTTAGCACTGATATTCACTTACCGCCTGAGCAAATTGTTGAATATTATCAGGCTCGTTTCCAGATTGAATTTATTTTTCGTGATGCCAAGCAATTTACGGGATTGTCGGATTGTCAAGCTCGTCATTTACCACGGCTTGATTTTCACTTTAATGCCAGTCTAATTGCCTTAAATTTAGCCAAACATGAACTTTCTAGTTGTCATTCATCTGCCAAATCTTTTGTGTTTTCTATGGCCTCTTATAAACGTCTGGAATTCAATAAGCATCTACTTTGTACCTTTATTGATAAGTTAGATTTAGACCCGGATTTGATTTTAAACCATCCTAATCTTCCTTCAGTCTTGTCTTATGGTACTTTGGCTGCTTAAAAAATGTCCGGAGTATTGTTACAAAAATGATTAAACGTAGTCGGCTGTAACTGCGGTTCCTTCCAAACCAAGTAGTCCTCCCACATTGCCCCTACCGTCATTTCAGGTTCCGGTTCAGGGATAGGTGCAGCTAGCTTCAGTTCAGCAGCGTACTTGGTCTTTAAGCCGTACTTGGCAAAGGTAGGGTCAAACAACTGTTCCCAGTCTGGGTGCTGCAAGTCACCTTCGATCCGCCATGCGATAGCTATCGCCTTTTGCCAGTTTTCAGGGGTGTCTTTCATCCCTAAGCCCTGAAACTTCCGCTTGCCCCCAAAAATGGGATTGTACTTGGTACTGAATTGTAACCGGAGTGAACCGTTATCAGACTGAACTTTGATGGTCTCAGGGATGGCTTGTGATTTAGCGTACATATTGACTTTTCAAGATTCTGTAAGGGTTTGAGCTTCTATCAACTTTCTCGCAATCACTCGTAAATCGAGCTGTGTGCATAGTGTGAATAAAGCTGTAGAAACAATATAGCAGGGTTACGCATAAAACCCAGTAGTTCTGACCTTACTACTGGGTTTATATTTACCGCCCATTTGGGCACGCTATCACATTTAAGTCAAGGATTTAAGATTAATAGCATCGCGCTCTACCGATTGAGCTACCCCCCTGCGTTTGGTAGAGGGGGCTGGATATGAGCCAGCAACCTCGATGATGTTATTTTTTCCTGACATTCGTTTTAGCGATCGGCGGTGAATGCTGAGTTTAGAGTAATAACTTGCTGTTGAATTTGTACGCAATGCTGCCTCTGCCAATTGGGCTACCCCCCTATTTTGGGTAGAAGGGACAGGAGTCGAACCTGCACTCTCACATTTGTACGGTTTAAGTTGAAGTTTTAGATTGAGCTTGTACTCTGTTTATATCTTAAACTATAACTATCAAAAAAGCAAGCATTTAGCGGAAAATAAACTGAAAAATTCGCTCTCCCACTCTCTGTTCCTCAACTTCAGAATTGTTAGCTTCTTCGCGGGCGAACATAACAGCTTGCTGCAAGATTTCCACCCTTTGCAGCAACTCATTGATCCGCCGTGCTGGCAAAGCTCCAGAAAACTTGACAGTCCGCCAGTAGCCGATCGTAATATCTTCGTAATAGACATCTACTTGAGCCGGATGGTGTTCGGTAGCTTCAGCTTTAACGTGATTGCGCGGAGTTTTAAAAGTCTTGAGAGTTTGCACCGGTTCTGTTGCCCAGCAGTCGGCCGAAGCATCGAAGTTCCAAGTCTCGGAAGCATCTAAGACGGGAAGTTTTTTGATGAATGCTTGCAAATCTGCTAACTGCTTTTCAATGAATAGCAAATAGCTGACGGGAACTTGGCTCAAAAGCACATTTCCGTCTACAGTTACGTCCGCGCGGGCGCTACAATTTGTCCAATCTTTGGTTGCTGTTACGTCGAAGAGTTTGGTCAAAACTTCAGTTGTTTTGCGGATAATCTCTTCTGCTTTGACTTCAACTTTTTTGGACTCTGGCGGCAGTTGTTCGCCTTCTTCGTCTTTGGGGCGGTATGTACGGGAGATTCCAGAAAGCACAGCGGGCTTCTGGAGTGCTTTTTGAGCTTCTGCGAGTTCTTGGACGGATCGGCTTTTGATGCCTTTTTCGATCGCAATAATCTGATTTAAGCGTGGCATTGTTCGATTTTATTGACGCTGAACTCATATCAAGCCTGGTTAATACTGATAATCGAATTGTTTGTCCTGTGGCTTTTAGGGCTTTGATAACTCTCCCTCCTCAGTACAAACCTCGCGATCGTTCTTGAACCAAACTTGCTCACTGTGTAGTATTACATACTTCAATATAAAATACAAGCTTTTTTTTGTAGGCGCGATGCCAAGAGAGCCCGCCGCTACCCATGTTCAGCAATTTATCCCTCCAAAACTCAGCAAAATCTCTAGCGTAGCTGCCAAAGTGTAGCAAATATCACTCTTTGTGAGCGCTCGGACTACCTCTTAAGATAGATGCGGAAATCCCTCCCAGGGCGCGTTGTCATATCCGAAAACATTTCTTAACATATAGATAACAAAGGGAATCCGAGGAGACACCAAAAATCCTTAAGCCCTTGGGGTGCCCCCGTTAATCAGATTCTTCGCAAACAAGGGCTAAATCAATGAAGAAGCAGCAAAACTCCGAAGTTTCAGCATTTTTGCCCATGCTCCAAAAAGGCATTTGGCTGTTTGGGATTCTCTCTTGGATATTCGGGCTGACAGATAGAACTATTGCACTATTATCTGACGGATATTTGTCGGCGGTTGATATTGTCCAGCTATTTACAGCATCCTTTTTCTTCATTAGCTGGCTGTTTTTAAGCCCGTTTCTGGATCTTAACTCCCAGAGGCAGCCGAAGGAAGAAGCATCTTCCTAGTTTTTAATTGGTAATGTTAGTTTCTTGATCGCTATGAGTTTCTTCTGGGGCAAAGCGGGCCGGCCAAATGCGATCGCAAAAAAACAAAGTTCCCGCCGTCACGCACAGCGGAATCGCCAACAGATTCAACAGCGGAATGCTCACCAAACCCAAACAAACCAAACCAAAACTCCCGCTGGCCGGCAAACTCGCCCAAATTATCTCCAACTTCTCCTGAAAAGGTCGCCTCCGCCTCTCCAAAGGTGCATCTAAAAAGTCCAAACAGACAATAGTCGCGCCCAAAGCTACGCCACCCAAGCTGCTAAGAATAGAGCCGACACCAGGGATAAAATTTAGCAGCAGCAGGGGTATACCGACGCTCAACAAAATTTGTAGTTTTCGCAGTTCAAAGGCGATCGCCCTTTGAATATCCCCAAAACTACTCGCCAAATTCATTGGTGCTTCTGCGGGCAATTGACCGTTCCGCAGCAGTTCCAATTGTTCGGAAAGTTTGCCGTACCACGGCGAACCTAAAATCACGCCAAACTGCACTAACAAAAATCCAATTATCAGCAAAAGTCCTGACACTAGGAGTACGCGCAGCAGCCAGCCGAAAGCGACGGTTAACGCGCCGAGAAAACTCAGCCAAGCTGGCCAACTCGCAATTAGAGCATTAAATCGGACGGACAAATCGGCAACTAAAACGTCTATCCCTGCCAAACTGGGAAATAGCAAGCTTAAATAAAGACCAATACCAATTATAAAATTTAGCACCACGGGAACTAATACATAAGTCCACAGCTTGGGAGTTTGCAAAATCAGCGTGAAAGCTCGCAAAGGATAGGTGAAACCTGCCAGGAGTCCAAGTGGTGCGGTAATGGCGGCGTGGGCGGGGTTTGAATTTAGCTGTTTTGACATATTTTCTGCTTTTGAAGACTCGACTCTATTTTCTATTATCCATTTTCCATTATTATGACTGATGAGGATTTATTGCAGGTAGCCCCAAAAGTGAAGCTTTTTATTTACCATACCCCGGAACTTACGCCAGCCGACAAAATGCCGGCTTGCGCGATCGCAGTTGATGTGCTGCGGGCGACTACGACAATGGCAACGGCCCTGAATAATGGGGCGGAAGCTGTCCAAGTTTTCAGCGACTTAGATAAGCTGATGGCCGAGAGCGAAAAATGGCCTGCTGATAAGCGGATTCGCGCTGGAGAGCGCGGCGGCGGCAAAGTTGACGGATTTGACATGGGGAATTCTCCACTGGACTGCACGCCAGAAAAGGTGACTGGGAAGCGAATTTTTATCAGCACAACTAACGGTACTCGGGCTCTGGAACGAGTGCAAGCTGCTGCAACTGTGTTAACGGCGGCTTTGATTAACCGCAAATCTGTGGTGCAGTTTTTGTTAAATAAACAGCCAGAAACTATTTGGATTGTGGGTTCGGGTTGGGAAGGGAGTTATTCGTTGGAAGATACGGTTTGTGCTGGTGCGATCGCCCAAAGTCTCCTGGCAGAAAGCGGTATTCCTGCGAGCGATTTTGCTGGTAACGATGAAGTATTTGGGGCTATTGCTCTTTATTTGCAGTGGCAAGATAGGTTGCACGAATTGTTGGAAAGGGCCAGCCACGGTCAGCGCCTCCTCGGTTTAGGTGTTATTGAAGATTTAAAATATTGCGCGCAAACGGATACTTTAGATGTGCTGCCGATGCAGCGAGAACCGGGAGTTTTGGTTAAGTCGGATTTTAAAATTCCTCAAGCTAATTTCTGGGATCAATCTTCGGAAAAAACGGCGAATTAAACTTTTCAGCCAGTGGTGTATTAGTAAGGTGCGCGGCCCAGCACACCCTACTCGAACAACGACAATAAAATTGGTTTGCAGCATCGGAATGCAAGTCCTCATAAAAATCAGAGGACTTGCATTCCTCACTACATACAACGGAAGTTAGTAGTTATATCATGTCCGGTCGATTACCCGGATTCCTGTAGGGGCGGGTTCACCAATAATATTTGCCCCTAACGGACAATCTTACAAACGGGCCCCGGCAATTGTATTATGGGCGATCGATCGGACATGATATTAGCGAACAAGATTTTTTTTAAAGAAAGTAGAATTAAATATAGTCGGTAGGGACAAAACAATGTTTTGTCCCTAGTCTATTGCAGGCAATTGAGAATTGCTGCATTCACCGCCGAACCGCTGAATTAAACACTCGGCAATTCTGGCAGCAGCACCGGGTTCTCCCATGCGGCGCCAGCCATTTTCAGCGATTAGCTGCAACCTGTCGGGGTCACGGAGCAAAGACTGCACGGCGCCGGCAACTTCGGCGGGATGTTTGACTAAAATTAATGACGGGCCTAACAGGCGACTTTGAGCTTCTGCAAAGGCGGGAGTAAATTGCGGGCCGTTTCCGGGAATGGCGATCGCGGGTTTTCCTAAACCTACAAATTGTTCTGTAGCTGTTCCGGCCATTGCTATTGCTAAATCGGCTTCGTACAAACAATCGTTAAAACTTTGCTGAGTCAAAATCATCGTGGCGTTTCTCTGCACAAATGTCAGGGGCAATAGTAAATTAGGAGATTCTTGCTGAATTTCTTGAGCGCTAGAAACAGGAGGCCGCAAAATACTTCCTTCTCGCCGCTGCGTTCTAGCTTCCCCGTCTTGTCGCCAGCCGAAAAATTCTAAACTAGGTCGCAAAGCTTCTAAGTTTAACTGGGGAGAAATGGCTCCGAAAAATAACAATTTGCGATCGGCAAACAGTGACAAAATTCCGGCTACAGCCTCTACTATTAGCAGCCAATTAGCATAGGCTTCCGGCGCTCTAGAACCGGGGAGTAAGGTGATGATGAGCGATCGCTCCATTTCCCGAAACTCTGCGTCAGGGCCGTAAAAACCGGCGGGGTTTTCCGGTTCGAGTCCGTCCATCATCGGGTTTCCGAGATCGTAAGCGGGAATGCCCAGCTTTTGTAAAGTCTCGGCGGTGAGCGCGTCCCTGGCAAAAACGGCCCGACAGCGCGATCGAGTCATCAACCAGCGCTCCCAAGGGAAATAAACCGATCGCGACCAACCCCACCAACCAAAGGCCCTGGATTTGCGAGCCAGAGGCCCGTCCTCGTCGCGCAAATAATACTCGGACTTGGCAGTACCGACAAAGGCATAGGGCGCGCCGCTGAGCCAAGCAAACAGCAGCGGTACAATATCCCCGCAGGCTAAAATAACGCCGTCTTGATTCCCAGACTGTTGTTGAGTCCGCACCCAAGCGCGGATGGCTTTAAACTGAGCGATGGTCAACTGAAGCAGGCCGCCTTTGACATCGCGCAAAAATTCCCTTCTGTCCATGTAAATAAAGCCGCCCGAAGGCATTCGCTGCACCGGGCCGATGATGCGGGCGTTTTCTAGTTGAGCGAAAGCTTGCCCTTCACCCACTAGCGGAAAAACGGCTAATTCTGGCGGATGCGGGTGCTGTTGCAGTTCCTGCAAGATGCGAAGGGCGATCGCGTCTTCTCCGTGGCCGTTACTGAGGCAAAGTAATTTCAATCCCAACTCTCTCAAAAACTGTCTCTGAATATATAGAAGCAAGATTAGCCGCAGGATGCAAGGTGGTATAGCCGGATGTTGAAGTAATATCAATTCCGGTTGCACCGTCCGTGATTGTTGACTGTTGACTGTTGACTGTAGAAGGAGGGGTGGAAAAACTCAAGGGTTGAGTGTTAACTGTTGACTGGATTTTATTATTCCGATGCAACCGGAAACGATATAAGTGGATCGCCGATCGCACGAGTCCGGGACTTTTGGGTAAAATAGCAGATGAAACTCTTTTTTATAGGTAAAATCGGATGGTACAAACCCTGCCAAAATCTTTGACTCTCCAAGAGTTTCTGAAGTTGCCAGAAACCAAACCAGCCAGCGAGTACATTGACGGTGCAATCATTCAAAAACCCATGCCTCAAGGAGAACATAGTGTCATTCAAGGCGAGTTGACAAGTGCTGCTAATGCTACTCTCAAACCTCAAAAGGTGGCGCGAGCATTTCCAGAACTACGGTGCATTTTTGGCGGTCGAGCGATCGTTCCAGACGTGACTGTATTCACTTGGGAGCGCATTCCCCGTAAAGAAAATGGTGGTGTGGCAAATGTGTTTGCGATCGCCCCGGATTGGACAATTGAAATCCTCTCCCCCGACCAAAGCCAAACTAAAGTTACTAAAAATATTTTACATTGTCTCAAGCACGGAACTCAAATGGGTTGGTTAATCGATCCAGAGGAGCGATCGGTTTTTGTATATCGGCCGACTCAATCAACTGAGGTGTTTGACGAACCGGAACAGTTATTGCCCATGCCATCTTTTGCCAGGGAATTGCAACTGACAGTAGGAGAATTATTTGGTTGGCTATTAGAGTGATATCATGTCCGGTCGCTCGATCGGACATGATATCACTACTGACCACTGACTACTGACTACTGACCGAAAGCATCCAGGATACCCGCCACGTGATTCATCCGTCCAGAAATAAAAAACCTGTATCCGAGAAACTTGCCGAACGTATTTATCCGTGGAGTCAATACTTCAATTCTTTAATCTAAAATCTAAAATCTAAAATCGATTGACTACTGACTACTGACTACTGACTACTGACTACTGACCATCGATATATTGGTTTAAAGTATTCCGAATTTGTTTGAGCTGAAATCCCTTAGCAAGTTGGCGCAGCTTCAAGACAAACGGCACGAGATTAGGTTCTAAAGTCTCCAGCTTAGCACTCTCCTCAAAAATTTCTTCAATGTCGCCCATAGCTGCGAGTTTCAAAAGTTTTGCTACCGACTCAGAAGCCGCAGGTAACAGAGAAGAATAAGCAGGAAAATCAGAGGCTGGTGACAAACTGGGAGTTTTGCGCTTGTTGTTTTCCGAAGATTCCCCATAAATCCATTCTAGTCCCAAATGCACGCGCAACTGTTCCAAAAAGTGATTTGCTTCGATCGGTTTGGGAAGAAAAGCATCGTACCCTGCGAGGATGCTATCTTGCTGCATAGCCTCGAAAACGCTAGCTGACATAGCGATTAACACAACATCTTTTACTTCCGGCAACTGCCGCAGTTTTCTTGCACTTTCTAAGCCATCCATTACAGGCATCCGCAAGTCCATTAAAATCACATCCGGTTTAAATTCAACAGTTTTGCAGAGGCATTCTTGACCGTTTTGGGCCTCGACAACCTCAAATCCCAAACGCCGCAGCAGCCTGCACAACAAATCGCGATCTAGTTGATTGTCATCGACGATTAGCACTTTCCGCTTGTTGCCGATAAAACCGACAACCCAGCGTTTTTCCTGCAAAGGAGACACCTCCAAGTACCGTTTAGCTGCTGGCAATTCTAAATCTACCCAAAAAGTGCTGCCTTTTCCCAAAGTGCTGTTGACGCGAATTTCGGCACCCATTAGTTTCGCTAATTTCTGGCTAATCGAGAGTCCGAGACCTGTACCTTCAACAAATGTATTGGATCCTACTTGGTGGAAAGGCAAAAATATTTCTTCTAACTTGCTTTGCTCTATTCCCGTGCCGGTATCCTCGACTTGAAAGCGGATTTTTAAAGCGTGTTTGGCTGCGATCGCCTTGTGGGCGAAGCGCATATAATTTTCTTTCAGTTCCGAACTCAAAGTCGAGAACTCATAATGTTCTCCTTGCCCTCGAATCCAGGCCCCTGTGCCGACATAGCCGACTTTGAAAGTCACACTGCCACTGTTAGTAAATTTAACGGCATTGCTGAGTAAATTTATGAGAATTTGGCGCAATCTTTTTGGATCGACACGAACGCAGCTAGGCAGGGGAGAGACTTGTTCGTAATTGAATAAAATTTCTTTTTGAGAGGCCCGCATCTGAAAGAGATCAGCAATGTTTTTCGTAAAATTTAGAAAATTTAACTCTTCCGGGTAGAGTTCCATTTTTCTAGCTTCAATTTTGGAAAGATCTAAAACATCGTTGATTAACATCAGCAGGTGTTGACCGCACTGTTGAATATTGCTGAGACTTTCTTGCTGATCTGAGCTTAAGTCTTTGTCGGTTTTGAGGATTTGAGCGTAACCTAAAACGCCGTTTAAAGGCGTGCGTAGTTCGTGGCTCATGTTGGCAAGAAATTCGCTTTTGGCGCGGTTGGCGCTTTCTGCGGCTAATGCAGCTTGTTGGAGGGCCGATTCTGCAAGTTTGCGATCGACAATTTCCGTTTTTGCTTGTTGAAATAGCGTCGATTGCTGGATCGCGATCGCCAATTGCACACACAATTGCCGGAGGGATTCTATTTCTGAGGAATCCCAGGGACGGGGGCCGCTGCAATCCTGGGCGATCAGCAGTCCCCAGAGCTGATTTTCTGCCGTCGGTTGGGTCTGGGAAATGCTTTCTCGTGCTTTTAAAATCGGTACTATTAAGTTAGCTTTTACTTCAATTTTTTCGAGAAATTTCATGTGGCATTCCGTCAAATTTTCCCGATAAATATCTTCCATAGATCTAATACAGCCTTGCTGATAAACTTCCACAAATTTCTCTTTAAAGCAGCCATCAACATTGTTAAAATTTAGCAGCGAAATTCTATTTTTTGCCACGGATTCGACAACTACAATACCGCTCCAGTCGGGATTAAAGCGGTAAATAACTGTGCGGTCTGTTTGCAAAAATTGCCGCACTTCTTCGACAGCAGTTGTCAGGACTTCTTCTAAATTTAGGGAGGAGCGAATGCGATCGAGCATGGCAACTACTAGCCGTTCTCGCCTTAATTGCTGCTGCAGGATCATCTCCGCTTGTTTGCGTTCGGTGATGTCGGTAATTACTCCCACTAACCCGATTAAATGACCAGTTTCATCTTTAATGCCGTCGGCGCGAAATAAAGTTGTTACCAGTTCGTTGTTTTTAGTGTTGATTTTGAGTTCGCCTTGCCAAGATTTGCCTTGACGGATCGTTTTAAACATTTCTAGCAGCACTTTAGTTTGGGGGTAAAGTGCTGTTAATCCGCCTGCTGTGTTTAGTTCTTCTGCAGTGTAGCCGTACTGTTGAACAAAGGCTTGATTGTGGTAGAGCGATCGCCCTGTCAAGTCAGCAATGCCGATCGCATCGCTGGTGCTTTCCACCGCTTGAGTAACTCGCAGCAAATCTAATTCTGCTTGTTTGCGATCGCTAATATCAGTAATAGTGCCGATATAGCCTTTAATTTCCTGCTTGTCTCCGATTTCTGCAATTGCCTGACCGATCACCCAGATTACCCGACCGTCTGGACGCTGAAAGCGGTATTCTGATTTAAAAGGAATTTTCTCAATAATTGCTCGCTGCCATTCATTTTTTACCCGATCAACATCGTCTGGATGTATGGCATTCATCCAACCAATTTCTGCTGCTAATTCTGCATTTAATCCCGTAATTTCGCTCCACCGTTTATTCACATAAAGGCAATTTCCCAAGGTGTCAGTGTGAAATATGCAAACTGGCGATGCTTCTGCTAAAGTTTGGTAGCGACGCTGGCTCGATCGCAGGGCTGATTCTACCTGTTTTCTATTAGTTATATCGCGGACTATAGAAATAATTTCGCCCCCCGCAAGCATTGTCAGTGACAATTCTTGAGGGAACTTAGTACCGTCACGGCGCTGACCGATTGCTTCTATATTGCAGTACCCTTTTTGCAGAAGCATCGGCATTATTTGTAATTCAAAAAATATATTTTCTGCTTTGCTGTAGAGCATTTTCCATTTCTTCCCATACAGTTCGCTAGGGCTAGCCAAGCCGTACATTTTGAGATAAGCATCGTTGGAATAAATACATTCTTTATTATTATTAAAAATCGCGATTCCGTCATAAGCAGCGGCCATTGCTACTGCTTGGCGCTGGAGTTGAGACTCTGCTTGTTTACGAGACGTAATGTCGTGGCCGACTGAGTAGATTAAACCTTCTTCGCTAAATGGCGATGCCGTCCACAGGAAGCATTTGTAAGAACCGTCTTTGCAGATGTAGCGGTTTTCAAAGGAGATACTGGACGTACCTGCTATTAGTTTTGCTCCTTCGGCTGCGGTAGCTTTTCGATCGTCTGGATGAACAAATTCGATCATTGGCTTGGCAAACAATTCACTAATACTGTAGCCTAAAGCTGTTGACCAAGCTGGGTTTAAACGTTTAAAATAGCCGTCAAAACCTACAATGCAAAGCAAGTCTAAGGAGATGGTAAAAAAGCGATCGCGCTCTGTTTGTGCCTGCTTTAATTCAGTGATATCCATCACTAAACCGTCCCAGAGAATATCGCCTTCGCTGCCAGATTTGCTCTCATTATTGAGCCTTTCTGGTCTCGCAGCTCCTTGCAGCCACTTAACTTTTCCAGATGGTAAAGTCTGCCGCCACTGCTGCTGCCAAGGTTCCAGCGTAGTGGCTGAAATTGCGATCGATGCTTTTAAATCTAAGAGGTCGTCTGGGTGAATTCCCTTGGAAATCAGTTCCGCATTTTGCTCTATTGCTTCTGCCTCTAATTCGTAGAGTTGCCGGCTCCCTGAAGAGATGTAGGGGAAAGATATTTTTCCAGTGGCTGACCTTCGTAATTGATAAATTATTCCCGGCAGGTTAGCTACCAATTTTTGAAAGCGAGCTTCGCTTTGTTCCAGGGCTTTTTGTTGCTGTCTGTATTCGGTAAAATCTCTAATTGTACCCACTATTACTTTACTGCCGTCAGCTATTTTGAAGACGCTTTTTTTGGTAGAAATTATGTGTTTTTTCCCGGCCGAGTCTGTGAATTCTTCTTCGGTTTCCAAGCAGACACCCGTTGTCAATACTTCTTCATCTTTTGTCCAAAAAACAGCAGCTTCTGATGGGGGGAAAAAGTCATAATCTGATTTGCCGATCAGTTCTTGCCGCGATTTCCCGACCAACTGACAAAAAGCATCATTTAATATCATCCAGCGGTGTTGCTCGTCTTTGACAAAAATTGGGTCTGGCGTAGCATTTATGGTGTGGTTTAAAAATTCTTCGGACGCTTTCAGTTTTGCTTCGTAGCGGTAGCGATCGCTCACGTCCAAAACTACTTCGATTATCCGGTCGATAGACCCGTCCAGGCGGCGGATGCAGCGCAGGGAAACTCGCGTGTGAACTATTTCGCCGTTTTTTCTGAGCCACTTTTTGTCTAAGATGTAACCGTCGAGCCTACCTGCTAACATCTGAGAAAATTTTTCACAATTAGCCTCCAAATCCTCTGGATGAGTCAACTCTAGCCAATTCTTTTGCACGAGTTCGTAGCGCTCATAGCCCAGCAAATTGCACAGGGCATCGTTAACTTCTATCCAGTGGCAATTTAGAGGAATTTCGCTATCAATAATTGGAGCGATGATGGCAATGCCGATCAGGGAATTTTCCACCACCGAGCGATATTTTTCTTCACTTTTTCGCAAAGCATCTTGACTGTTCTGGCGTTCTATGGCGTAACGGAGCGATCGAATTAACAGTTCGCTGTCGATTTTTCTTTTTACCAAATAATCCTGTACGCCGACCGAAATCAACCGCAGGGCAAGTTCTTCGTCGTTTTGGGCGGTCAGAACTACGATCGGCACATTTACCCCGTATTCTTGTACCCGAGCCACAGTCTCGATTCCCAGACTATCTGGCAATGAAAGGTCTAATAAAATTATGTCAAAAGTTTCTTGATTCAATCGCTGCTGCGCCTCGCTGAGGCGCTCTACTTTCGTCAGCACTATACGCTGCGCGCCGCCTATTTCTGACAGCAAATCTTCAATCAGCTCAGCTTCATGAGGGTTGTCTTCTACTAACAGAACTTTAAAGCAGATAGGAGGCAAAGCTAAGTTAAAAACTGCTTTCATAATATTTTTTTATCAAGTAAATATTAAACTAACTTGGATTTTACCTTTTATTTTCACTGCAATCATTCAATTGCACGTACACAGAGAGCGATCGTCATATTTGGGAGGGTAAGCAAGCGTTACTAAAATTATGTTTAATAAATAAAATTATATCACGCACCAACTCGACTGTCAACGGAAAATATTTTTTATTCTAACTGGCAATTTATACCACTAATAAAAGCAATGCAACTCTAGCCCATATCCCCACCCTGATACTCACACTCCTTCCCAATTATTCAAGGCTTTCATCTCCCCTATTAAATAGTATTAACTTCTAAATTATATCTCCTCGGTTAGGATTTATAATATAGAAACTAATTAATCTTACCTACGTTATAGCTGATACCTTTTGGCGAAATTATTCTTCAATTAAGCCAGAGTAAAGTAAAAAGTAGAACCTTGCTCCGGTTCCGATTCCACCCAGATACATCCGCCGTGAAGTTCCACAATTTTTTGACAAATTGCTAAACCAATACCTGTCCCAGAATATTCTTTTTGAGTGTGCAAGCGCTGGAAAATTTGAAAAATGCGTTTTTGATGCTGCGGAGCAATCCCAATTCCATTATCTGAGACAGAAATTAACCAGTTTTCCTCCTGCTGGCAAGCGGTAATATGAACCACAGGCGGTGCATCGTGGCGATATTTAATCGCATTGCTGACTAAATTTTGAAATAGCTGTACGAGTTGAGAAATATCCCCCATTACCGCGGGTAATTCGCTGTAGGTGACAACGGCTTTAGTCTCGTGGATCGCCCCTTGCAGGTTCGCGAGTGCTTGCTCTACTGCATGATTGCAATCTGTCAGTTGAAAAGGTTTCCGACTCCGGCCCACGCGCGAATATTCGAGTAAATCGTCAATTAAAGTTTGCATTCTGGTGCAGCCCTGAACGATATTACCGATAAACTTACTACCTTGGCTGTCGAGTTGGTTTTTGTAGCGTTTTTCTAAAAGTTGAGCGTAACTGGCAATGGTTGCTAAAGGCGCTTGCAAGTCGTGAGAAGCCACATAAGCAAATTGTTCTAGTTCTGCATTTGAACGCGCCAATTCTTGGTTAGATTTTAAGAGAGCAGATTCGGCGCGCTGGCGGTGGGATATCTCTTGTTGGAGTACCAAGTTTTGCTCTTGCAGAGCTTTTTCAACAGCGCGACGGGTGCTGATTTCTTGTTGCAAGATTTGGTTTTTTTCCTGAAGAGTTTTTTCGACGGCTAAGCGGCTCGTGATTTCTTCTTGCAGCAGCATATTTTGTTCTTTTAGCTGCTTTTGTAAATTACGCAGGCTGAGGTGACTTTCGATGCGGGCGAGCACTTCTTCAAACTGAAATGGCTTGCTGATATAGTCAACAGCTCCCACAGCAAATGCGTTGACTTTGTCAAATACTTCATCTTTAGCGCTGATAAAAATTACCGGAATTTCGCGAGTTTTTGCTTCTATTTTTAAGTGCTGACAGACTTCGTAGCCGTTCATTTCCGGCATCATTATGTCGAGCAAAATCAAATCTGGTGGATTAGAATTGCAGGCTCTCAAAGCCATTTTTCCGTTAATCACGCAGCGGGGGGTGTATCCCCTCTGAGTCAACATAGTAGACAACAGACGCAGGTTTTCTGCTGTATCGTCTACTACTAAAATGTTTCCTAGTGGCGTCTCTGGTTGCTGATTGTTCATTGATTATTTCCCTGTTCCGGTTTTCTTCACAAAAAATGTTGGCAGCTATTTTATTTATGAATTACGGAAAACACCCGGTTTCTAGTAGGAATATTGGGGAAAGAAAGCGAGGAATCCGCTCATAAACCAGGTGTTTAGCCGTTTCTACACAAGTAAGTTTTGTTATTGTTCGTTTACCAACCGTCAAATCCCCAGCAGCAGAGTCAAAGCATTATTGTTCCAAGTCAATCCTTTGTCTAAAACTTTAAATCCTGCGACTTCGCACATAGCTTCTAAAGCCGAAGCTGTAGGAAGCCACCACCACGGCCCAAAGTCGTTGATGTCAAAAACTACTTTCTGAATTACTCCTAAAATGGGTGCACCGTCGGTGTGTTGCTGCCAGTAAGTTGTTAAGATAGCTCGTTCTGGTTCGCCTAAAGCGGGAATGAAGATTACCCCAGAAGCTGGAATTTCGTAGCGTCCCCGCTCGTTTTCTATAACTTCTTGAGTAATAGCTGAAGTTAAGATTAAATACTCCCCAGTTATTTGACGCAAACTCGTTAAAATTTGCAAAGGGTGAGGGTGATGGTACAAAACTCCTGCACAGTGAACTACATCGTAAGGATCGCCAATGTCTGCAAGCTGAATTTGAGTTATATCTCGATTAATACAATTATAATTAGCAATATTTAAACTTGTCATGCGATCGTGAAAATCTTGCCACCAGTGGATGGATGCGGGCATGGCATCAATCATTGTCAGAGAAACTGCACCGTATTTGCTAGCTACAGATACTTTTTCGCTGACAGTTCCCCACAAGCCACCGACTTCTGCAAAAGTCTTGCCTTTGACTACTCGGGCAATGTAGCGATCGCGAATATCCTTAGCCTCTAACTCTAATAATAGAGTAGATTCCCCTGTTTGACGCTGTTTTTCTAAAATATCCTCTAATTTTTGGGATATTTCGGGATCTTTTGGTCTAATTTCTAATGCCATCAAGTACAACATTATGGCTTCGTTAAGCCGATCGCTCTCAGCAAACTTTTGGGCTATTTCGCAGTAAAATTCAGGAGCGTGCAGGGGCTGCATTTCGTGGTGATAGTAGCTAGTTGCTACATCTGAATCTACCGGAGTTCTTTTGATTAGAGCCTCACCTAACTTTATGTAAATTTTTGGTAGAGACGGCTCGATTTGAAGCGCACAAAGGTAGGCGGCAACAGCATCGTTCCATGCGTGACTTCCACTCAAAGCATCGCCTAAATTGTAATAAGACCAAGAAATACTGGGATTAAGTTCAATAGCACGTTGGTAAGCGGTAGCTGCGGCTTTCCACTGTTGAGTTTTTAACAGCGCTTCTCCTAAATTGTGGTAAGTCCAAGAGAATTCGGGATTGAGTGCGATCGCCCGCCGATAAGCGAGTGTTGCTTCTGCAAACTTTTGAAGTTTAACTAAAGTCAAAGCTAAGTTATAATGAGACCAAAATAACTCTGCATTTAGGGCGATCGCCCGTTCGTATGCAGCCTCAGCTTCTGACCATTTTTCTAGTTTAAAAAGAGCATCTCCTAACTTGTGAAAAGCAGCGAAAAAATTCGGGTCTACTTCAGTAGCGCGCTGGTAAGCTGCGGCGGATTCAGACCATTCTTGTAATCGATCGCAAGCTGCACCGATGCTGTAGTAAGACCAAGAATAATCCGGGTTAATTTCAACAGCCGTGCGGTAGGCGATCGCAGCTTCTTGCCATTTTTCTAAATTGAGCAGCACGCTACCTAAGTTGTAGTAGGACAAAAAAGAATTGGGATTTAAATCAATACTTTTTCGGTAGGCAGCCTCCGCTTCGCGCCAGAGTTCCTTAGCTTGCAAAACATTGCCTAATTTGTAATGAAACTCCGAAATTTCCGGCTGGAGTTGAATAGCTTTGCGGTAGTGAATAATAGCTTCGTCCCACTTTTTTAGCTCGCTAGCAGCTTCTGCTAATTGGCAGTAAGCTTCGCAAAAACTCGGGTTTAAATAAATCGTGCGGTGGTAACAAGTTAGCGCTTTTTCTGGCTTTTTTTGCGCCAACAAAGTATTACCTAAATCGAGATATTCTTCCGCTATCTCTATCGGTTCCACCATGAGTGCTTGATACCAACAGTCTGCTGCTTCCTCAGCTTGACCGACTTGGGTAAATATCCGGCTTAAGTTACGGTAAAATCCTGCAAACTTTGGTTGCAGGGAGATGGCTTTTTGGTAACAGGCGATCGCCTCTTGCCACTGTTCCAAAGTAGCGCAGAGAGTGCCGAGGTTAGCAAAAGCTTCGGCAAAATCCGGTTGGTGAGCGATCGCAACTTTATACCAATACCTTGCGTCTTCTAGTTTACCCTGAGCTTGCAGCGCCTTTCCCAAGGTCTTGCAAGTCTCTGCAGAGTTGGGTTCAGATGCCAAAACTTGTTGGCAAAGTGCGATCGCCCGATCGAAGTTCCCTGTAGCTAAATAAATTTCTGCCTGCTGCTGGAAATTCACTTGCACTGTTTCTGAATTCATTTTTTTTTTCGTTTGAGTAATGATTACCTGTATGATTATATGCTAGAATTTGCCAAACTTCAAATTTCTGTAAGTAGAGCTACCGAGCACAGAATAGTGCGGAATCTCCGCGACATTAATATAAACTAGATAATCATAGGTTAACAGCGAGCTAAATAATGTCAACACCTACTCGAACACCGGTAGTAAGCGTAATTATACCTGTATATAATGGATCTCGCTACATCGTACAAGCGGTGGAGAGCGCCCTATGTCAAACTTTTACTAATTTGGAGATTATAGTTGTAGACGATGGTTCGACAGATCGCACGCAGCAAGTATTGCAGCCTTATTTTGACAGAATTCGCTACATATATCAGGAAAATCAAGGAGTAGCTGCCGCCAGAAATATTGCTTGCCAACTAGCGCAAGGCGAATTTTTGGCATTTCTAGATGCCGATGACTATTTCCTACCATCAAAGCTAGAGAAACAACTAGCTTGCTTTGACGCTAACCCCGCATTAGATATGGTGCAAACAGGTTGGGTGCTCGTCGATGAAACCGGCCGAGAAATTTCTGCTGTCAAGCCTTGGCTGCAAGCGTATAAATTAGATTTAGAAAGCTTTATTCTATATAAATGCGTGCGACCGAGTGCGATGATGCTGCGCCGAAAGTGGTGGGGAAAATTGGGCGGTTTCGATGCTAAGTTTCCACTAGCAGAAGATTTAGACTTTGCCTTGCGTTTAGCTTTAAAAGGGTGTAAATCAGTTTGGTTAGAAGAAACACTTACCTGTTATCGCCAGCACAATTCTAATCTCATGTCAATCGGTTTTCGCGTAATGAAGAATATAGAAATTGTGATGAAAAAATTCTTCGCTCGACCCGATTTGCCCCAGTCAATCCGGCAGTTAAAAAACCCAGAACGCTATCAATGCTTAAAGTGGCTGGCATGGCGGATGTATCGCGACGGTCATTTAGCAGAGATGGCACAGTGTTTAGAAAAGTCATTGCAATATACGCCTTTTTCGCCCACAAAAACAGTCTTGAATTGGCTGGAAAGTTTTCAGATGGCTTCTGAAGAATATGGTGAAAACTTTGACGCTTATTCGCTGAGTAACTTAGCCCAATGGCAAGAGATAATTTTGATGGTGATGACTAATCCCCCCCAATCTCAACAGAGTTCTATTCCCACACCTTCAAAAGCGCAAGCCCACATTCTACTCTACAACACGGACGATCCGGGCGTGGGAGGATTAGCGCAATACAATCATGCCATTCTCTGTCAGTTAGCCCTGTTAGGCTATCGAGTCACCTGCGTGCAAACCAAACATTCTAGCCCCTTGCTTGAGCGAGAACGAGAGTTAGGTATAGAGCACTTGTGGCTGGATTTTATCGGGCATAAAGATTTACAGCGGGTGTTAAGAAATACTCAGGATGCACGAGAGCTTTTTGCTAGCAATCAACCGGATATGATTATTTTTAGCGATGGTTGGCCATTTTCCAATTTTGCAGCTAAACAGGTAGTTATTGAAATGGGCATACCATACATGATGGTGATCGGGTTAGTTATACCAGAACACGCAACTTTTGCCTGCGGGGATGTAGTGCCTTATGTAGAAGGAGTGCTCTACCACTGCCTGCAAGCTAGAGCCTTGATTGTTGGCGCTTACGAACATTTGAATTTATTGTGCCAACATTTCAAGTTGCCAAAAGAGCGAGGACAAGTAATTTACTTGGGGCGTTCTCCTGAATATTTTGCACCTCCTAATGCTGCGGCTCGTCAACGCCTGCGACAAGAAATAGGAATTCCTGAAGATGCGATTGTATGTTTCACATCTGCTCGATTGGCATCGATTAAAGGGCATCGATATCAGATTGAAGCCATCAAGCAGTTGCAGCAGTCTCCTGTGTGGTCTAAACTGTATTTTGTTTGGGCAGGAACGGGTGAGGGAAGCGCTGATAATGTAGAAATAGAATTGAGGGAAACTATTAAAGAGTTAGGCGTGAGCGATCACGTGAAGGCGATCGGACAACGCTGGGATATCCTAAATTGGCTGGATGCTAGTGACATCTTCATTTTGACTTCTGTAGCAGATGCAGCGCCTTCCCTTGCAGTCATGGAAGCGATGGCTAAGGGATTGCCGGTAGTTGCAACGGCTGTGGGCGGCATTCCTGAAGGGCTTGGCGATACTGGGAAATTGTTGCCCGATCCGAATACCGATCCAGAGGGAACCGCGAGGGAATTGGCGAAAACTGTAGAAGCTTGGGCGATGAATCCAGAATTACGGCATCAAATCGGTCAAGCTTGCAAGCAGCGGGCCGAAAAACTGTTTAAAGAGGAACGGATGTTGGCAGAGTCGATGGAGGCGATCGAAAAAGCTTTACTTTGCGATGATAGCCAAACAGATCCATTTGTTACTCAAAAAAAGGTGCAGAGGTCAATGGCGAAAATAGAAAGCCTGGTCAACTACAGCTCTTTAGTATGGAATGCTTGGCAGGCTTACTGTCAAGAAGATCTAAGCGGAATGCAGAAGTCGCTTCAAAAATCTTTGAAGTACACACCTTTTTTGACTACAGAAACGCTGTTAAGCTGGGTAGAATATTTTGGCATTTTTTCCTCAGCTAAAGGGCATAATTTAGATACATATTCTCTAATTAATTTAGCAGAATGGCAACAATTAGTCCAGGAAGTACAGGGTATTTAATCAGTATTTTATGCCCGCTAAAATACTAGATTTACCTTGACAATTCGGATTGCTGTCAGCAGTAGAATAGCATCTTCCTTCTTCCTTCTTTCTTCTGCCTGACCTCTGTTACATCCGTTTCACAATCCGTTGCCGAACCCTTCCTTATCACCGATAAAATTCATGTCAATAGCAAATCCGACACCGCGAGTAAGTGTAATTATTCCAGCATATAATGGCGAGCGCTACATCGCGCAAGCGGTAGAAAGCGTCATCAGCCAAACCTATAAAAACTGGGAAATTATCGTCGTAGACGACGGCTCAACCGACGACACCCGCCAAGCATTGCAGGCTTATTTTGACAAAATTCGCTATGTTTATCAGGAAAACCAAGGAGTAGCTGCCGCCCGCAACCGAGGAATTCAGGAATCCCGAGGTGAATTAATTGCTTTTTTAGATCAAGATGACTTTTTCTTGTCCGATAAGTTGGCTGGACAAGTTGCGTTATTTGACGCTCAGCCATCACTAGGAATTGTTAATAGTGGCTGGCGAATTGTTAAAGAGCAAGGCGAAAGTATTTGCGATATAAAACCCTGGGAATACTTTCCTCAGCTCGACTTAAAAACCTGGATTGTTTATATGCCCCTACTTCCCAGCGCCATGATGTTTTCGCGGGCGTGGCTGGAACGAGTCGGTGGCTTTGATTCTCAGTATGATTCAGTAGATGATGCCGACTTAATTGTGCGTTTATCACTATCTGGGTGCGAAGCTGTTTGGTTGCCTCAAGTGACAGTATGCTACCGCCAGCACGGGCAAAATGTGTCCATCCAGAGAGCGATAAAACAGGCAAACCTTTGTATTAAATTAAAGCAAAATTTCTTCAGTAGAGCCGACTTACCAGAGGACATCCGCCAATTAGAAAAGCTGGCTTTTTATGAGGCTATGACATGGATGGCGTGGCAACTTTACTACAGCGGCTATCCGGCAGAAATGACTGAGTATTTGCAAAATTCTTTGGATTATACCCCGTACTCCCTGACAGCAACTATAGCAGATTGGGTAAAGCGCATCACCGGAATTGCTAAGACCTACGGCTGCAAAATCGATGCCATTGCTCTCGGAGAATTACCAGAATGGAAACAGTTAATAGCTAGTATCATCACTCCCAAAAAAGTACGCGTCAGTGTCATTATCCCGACTTATAACTGCGAGCGCTACATTCTCAAAGCCGTAGAGAGCGTTCTCAGTCAGAGTTATGAAAACTGGGAAATTATCGTCGTAGATGACGGTTCAACAGACAATACCAGCCAAGTTTTAGCACCTTACCTCGATTTAATTCAATACATCTATCAAGATAACCAAGGAGCAGCCCTTGCTCGAAATCATGCTTGTAAGTTAGCACAAGGGGAATTTTTAGCTTTTCTAGATGCTGACGACTTCTTCTTGCCAGAAAAACTAGAAAAACAAGTAGCTTGCTTTGACGCTGACCCCACATTAGATATGGTGCAAACAGGTTGGGTTATAGTTGGCAAAAACGACGAAGGCATCTATGGAGTACAGCCTTGGGAAGAAGAACCAAAATTAGATTTAGAAGCCTTTGTTTTCTACAAATCAGTGCGTCCCAGCGCCATGATGCTGCGGCGAGAATGGTGGGAAAGCTTGGGGGGTTTCGATCATCGCTTGCCCCCAACCGAAGATTTAGATTTTGTCCTACGTTTAGCTTTAAAAGGCTGCAAGTCAGTTTGGTTAAAAGAGATATTAACCTGCTATCGTCAGCATGACAACAATCTCATGTCCAACGGCTCCAAATTAATGAAAAATATGGAAATTTTGATGGAAAATTTTTTCGCACGGCCAGATTTACCTCAGCACATTCACGACTTAAAACGCGCGGAACGTTACAAGTCTTTCGTATGGATAGCATCACGGATGTACCGCGACGGATATTTGCCAGAGATGGTCGAAAGTCTGGAAAAATCTCTGTATTACACTCATTTGACAGGCACTGAAACAGTTTTTAATTGGCTGGAAACTTTTAAGGGAGTTTCAGAACAGTACGGCGACAACTTTGATGCCTATGCCTTAACCAATTTACAGGAATGGCAAGACATCGTGGCGATCGCAGCTAACAATCCTTATCAGTTTAAACCCGAGCCCAGTTCGACTTCTCGGCAGCCAAGACAGCACGTACTCCTGTACACAGAAGACTCAGGAGTCGGCGGATTGGCTCAGTTCAACCACTCGCTGATGTGTAAATTAGCTGCCGATGGCTACCGAGTAACCAGCGTTCAAAGTCAAGCTTCTAACCCTTTAATTGCCGAACAAAAACAGCTAGGTATCGAACATATTTGGCTAGAGTTCGACACGATGAAAGAGTTTTTGCGAATAGCTTACAATTTGGATGATGCTCAAAAGATTTACGCCCAGGCTCGACCGGATTTAATTATATTTAGTGACGGGTGGCCGATGGCTAACTTTGCAGCCAAACAAGTTGCGATCGAGCAAAATATACCGTACATCATCAGTCTGGGTTATATCAATCGCAATTATGAAACCTTCGATCGCGGCGATCAAATCCCCTATTTCGATGCAGTTGCCTACCAGTACATTGTAGCCAAAGCAGCAGTAGCAGTTTCCCACGAGAATTTAAACTTGTTCCGAAGTCTATTTAAAGCGCCTCTAGAACGAGGAAAAGTAATCTATTATGGCAGACCAAATAGTTATTTTGAGCCGCCAAATCTTTCCACTCGCCAACGCCTGCGTCAAGAACAAGGAATCCCCGAAAATGCTGTCGTTTGTTTTACGGCGGCGAGATTGACTCCAATTAAAGGATATCAGTATCAATTGCAGGCGATCGCCCAATTGAAAAATCGTCCAATTTGGCCCCAAATTTACTTTGTTTGGGCTGGGCCTGGGTCTACTACTCACGACAATATGGAACCTGAATTAAGAGCAACTGTGAGCAAATTGGGAGTAGAAGAACAGGTTAAATTTTTAGGACAGCGCTGGGATATTGCCGATTGGCTCGACGCCAGCGACATCTTTATTTTATCTTCCCAAGCAGAAGGAATGCCGTTAGCAATTATGGAAGCAATGGCGAAAGGATTGCCCGTAATTGCCACAGCAGTCAGCGGGATTCCTGAAGAATTGGGAGATACGGGAAAGTTGCTCCCCGATCCTACAATCGACCCAGAAGGAACAGTAAAAGAGTTAGTAGAAACGGTGGAAATATGGGCAGACAATCCAGAATCGCGTAGACTTGCAGGACAAGCGTGCAAAGCGCGATCCCAAGAACTATTCAAAGAAGAACGGATGCTTCGGGAATATGGAGAAATAATTGAACAGGCATTGGTAAGTGACGATGATATCGACAGTTTCTCTATTAGTCCGAAACTCAAAAAGCAGGTACAGCAAGTGGATAGCCTGCTGA
Source organism: Microcoleus sp. B9-D4 (assembly GCF_036705105.1). NCBI lineage: Bacteria > Bacillati > Cyanobacteriota > Cyanophyceae > Oscillatoriales > Microcoleaceae > Microcoleus > Microcoleus sp. B9-D4. The sequence continues at coordinate 50,384 of NZ_JAUBTS010000030.1, read as the reverse complement.
AATACTATTATTTAGTGTGGAAAGCTTGGGAGGCTTACGATCGGGGAGATATGTCCGAGATGGTGAAGAATTTGCAATCTGCTTGGGCCTGCACGCCTTATTTTACCACAGAAACTATCTTTGATTGGGTGAAAAATTTTGGTATTTTCGCTGCCGAAAAAGGAGTTAATTTCGATACCAACGAGCTGATCAACTCCCGATCGTGGCAACAAGTGATAGAATCAATACAGGGTTTTGAAGTGTTGTCATCCGTTCGTTAAAACTGAGATTGCAGCATTCTTAGGAACGGGCTCTCCGGCCCATTCCACAAAACATCAACCAAACAAAAGATATGCAATTTACATTCAAGTTCCCACGTATTAATAAACTGCTGCCAATTTGTTTAGCTATTGTCACTGTTCTGTTAATAGCCTATTTGGGACAGCAACCAACTGTTGCCCAACTTCGCTCAAACGTTACAGTAGATTTTGGACAGCCAGCCACCGGTACCATTTCCATGAGTGGCATCCTGCACGGAATCGACACCGCAAAACCGCCGGATAGCTCGATCAAACCCTTGCAGCCCAAACTTTGGCGGGCGGGGAGACTCGATATTTACGATCGCATAATCGCCAGCGGAGCCGAGTTTCAGTTAGTAGTCAGCGACTTGTGGGGCTACGGTAGCAATCCCAATGGCTGGCCCTATCAAAACTACCCCGCATGGGAAGCATTCGTGCGGCAATTAGCTCAGCAAAATAAAGGCAAGAAAATTATTTGGGATGTATGGAATGAGCCAGATTGGAAAGATCCATTTTGGAACGGAAGCAGAGAACAATTCTTTGAAACTTACAAAAGAGCTTACAAAATCTTGCGGGAAGAATTGGGGCCGTCAGCAATGATTGGCGGGCCCAGCCTCGGCCGCTACAGCAAAGAATATCTCGCCGCTTTTTTGGATTACTGCAAGGCTAACAAACTTGAAGTAAATTTCCTCTCGTGGCACGAACTTAACGACACGATGATCTTATTTGTTGACGATCACGTAATTGAGGCTAAACGCAATTTTCAGCAAAGTCCCTCTTACAAGGAACTGAAATTGCAAAAAATTTACGTCAACGAAATTGTCGGCAACTTAGCGCAGTACCAGCCAGGGGAAATCTTAGGTTATTTGTATAACTTAGAGTATGCAAAAGCTGACGGTGCTTGCAGAGCTTGTTGGGATACTCAAGGGCCAAATAAAGTTAGCAATTGCTTCAACAATACGCTGAGTGGGATGGTCACGCCTAATACTTTTGAGCCAAGAGCTGCTTGGTGGACTTACAAAGCTTATGCTGACGGAGTTAATTCACGGGTGCGGAGTTGGTCAAATAACAATCGCCTTGTCGCTTTAGCCAGCAAGTCCAATCCTGAAGGTAAAGCACAGATACTTTTAGGTTATTTCGATCCCAATTTTTCCTCAGCAACAACGGTAACATTAACCCTCGGCAATTTGGAGCAGCTAGGTATTCAAAGAGGTCAGAAAATCACTCTAAAGTTAGAAAAGATCCCTAACAATCAAGAAGGAGCCGTGCCAAAGCTTGTCACCGTTAAAGAAGAAAGTTTTTCGGTTGGTAGCGGCAGCTTGGCTTATGTTATCCCTAATTTCAACGTCCACGAAGGCTACTTATTGACGGTTAGCAAGTGAGCTAGCTATCCTATTAGATTGTGAACAAATTGTAGGGACACGGCACTGCCTTTCGTCCTGTCAACTTAACGTTAAACCGATAGTCCGACAGGGGTTGAAACCCCTGCCTCAAAGCTAAAGTCCTCTAAAAGAGGACTAATGAATTATTCAGTCCTCTTTTAGAGGACTTTGACTATAAGACAGGGAATTCATTCCCTGGCGGACTGGCGGGTAGGCGCGAGGACTAGCGGACGAAAAGCTTAATTTGACACGCCTTGGGCACGGCGCCGTGTCCTTACAAATATATAGACAAATTGTGGGACAGGGCACGGCGCCGCGTCCTTACAAATATATAGAGTTTAGCTGGGATTTTTTAAAGATTTTTGCACCGATTCCAACCACTCTCGGACTGTTTGATTTTCGGATTGGGGGTCGTAGTAACACCCTAATTCATCGAGGATGAATGCTTCTAAATCGGCGGGGGCGATCGGCATTTCTAGCAGTTTGCTGAGTTCTTGCGATGCAGCTTCAACACTTGCGGGCGGTTCGCAGCAGCGGTAGTTGTTCACTACATCGCTGGGAGTGTCAGCTTCTAACGGCCAGTCTTGGTGAAAGTAGGAACTGAAAAATTGGGTTAAATGAGGAAATTGATTGCTCATTGGGGATAGGCTGTGAGAATAAAGTATCCGGGAGGTAATTTGGCGCTGCGCTGAAGGACGATTCTCAGGCGAGATGTTGAAGTTGCTTTGGATGCGCGGCGACGCAGAGTAATGCCAATTATTCTGTTGGCGTTGTAGTCGATCGTATAACGATTACCTTGACTTTTCACCCAAGAGTCGATCGCACTTTGATTTCTGTTCATTGCTTCTGCAATAGCCGCTTCGGCGACGGAACGGTTAGTAAAGGAAGATGCGGCAGAAATTCTCGTTTCGCTTGCGAGTCGCTGTGCTAGTTGTGCTTCGGTTTTGCCAACGTGTCTCTCTAAAGTGTGTCCTCCTGCTGCTTCGTGAAAGTCTAATCCGCTGCCCGGTATGTTGGGCACAAAAGCTATGGTGGTTTGTGGTATGGTTGAGATTTTCGGTGCAACAACCGTGGCGTAAACACCAGGTATAGCCGATTGGAATAATATAATTATTGAGGCGATCGTACAGAGGATACCTAAAAACTTTTTTAGGCGATCGAGTTGATTTTTCATTGCTGTTGAATCTATTTCTTATATTTAGTAGAGGTGTTGGCTTTTTTTGTCTATTTCCTAATCTACCATTCGTAAGTTAGAAATTGCGCGCTGCATTTTAATAGACGGTGCGCCGAGGCGCACCCTACGATTATTCATAAATACACGGTGCGCCTCGGCGCACCCTACGATTATTCATAGTAGTTCGTGATGTCTGTGGTTTACAAAGCTTCACTCACTATGAGAAAATGTTAATAATTCTTTGAAAAAATCACTAATGATTGATGATACATTAATTGATTATCTTTAGTCCTGGACGCACGGGTGGTCAGAAACCGGGTTTTTTTGCGAAATACTTCGTTACACCGGCAGAAACGGCCAAAAACCAGGTTTCTTGGGTTTTGATGCGTAAGTCCCGATCTTTAAAAAATTGAAAAAATGCAAGTAGTTATCCTAGCCGGCGGTCTCGGTACTCGTCTCAGAGAAGAAACAGAATTTCGTCCCAAACCCTTAGTTGATGTGGGGGGACATCCGATTATTTGGCACATCATGAAGATCTATGCACACTTCGGTTTCCAAAACTTTATTGTGTGCTTGGGCTATCGCGGCAACATGATTAAAGAATATTTCCTTAATTATGAAGCCATGAACAATGACTTTACTATCTGTCTGGGACGGCAAAATACCATCACTTATCACGAGGAACATCTCGAACAAGATTTTAAGGTGACACTAGCTGAAACTGGCGCGGCAAGCATGACAGGGGGGCGGGTAAAACGGATCGAAAAATATATCGATCGCGAGAATTTCATGGTGACATACGGCGATGGAGTAGCTGATGTCAACATTGAGGCTTTAGTCGATTTCCACAAATCTCATGGTAAGCTGGCAACTGTCACCACATTTCGTCCGATTTCTCGCTTTGGGATTTTGGAGGTAGACAGCGATAGCCGTGTAGTACAATTTACTGAGAAACCTCAAATCGACGGCTGGATTAGTGTTGGATATATGATATTTAACCGCCGGGTATTTGAGTATTTGGGGGAAGATGATTGTGTTTTAGAACAGGAGCCGATGCAGCGTTTAGCGGCAGACGGACAGTTGATGGCTTACCGTCATGAGGGCTTCTTCTTTGCGATGGATACTTTTCGAGAATACAAGTATTTAAACGAACTTTGGGATGAAGGGAAGGCTCCTTGGAAAGTGTGGCAATGAGTTAGTTTTGGCATTCTCAGTCAGCCTTTTATGAACAGGCAAGATGCCCGTTCCACAAGAGATAGAATTTATTTCTTGTGGAACAGGCATCTTGCCTGTTCTTGATAAGGGTGCACAATGTGAGGAAATAAGTAGGGACACGGCAGTGCCGCGTCCCTACCTCTGCTATAAAATAATTATAAAACATGGATCTTCAAGATATTCTAAACAGCACAGAAACTTACCTGCAAAAGTGCGTTTCACCCCACGCAGAAATTATCGACAGCGACTCGGAAGCCCTAAAAACAGCAGTTGCTGGATTAGAAAATCGATCGCTCTTAGCATTGCGAGTTCCCCAAAAATGGGGCGGTGCCGAAATTGCACCGGAGATTTTTTACCAATATCAAGAATTGACGGCTCGATATTCCGGCGCTTTGTCTTTCCTGCAAACTCAGCACCACAGCGCCACTGCGATGCTTGCTAACAGCGACAATGAAATGCTAAAAAGCAGATACTTGCCCGCGATCGCCCAAAAAGAGTTACGCTTGGGTATTGGGTTTTCGCATTTAAGGCGATCGGGCAATCCGGCAGTCACCGCAACTCCCACAAAAGATGGCTATTTACTGTCAGGAAAAGTTCCTTGGGTAACAGGTTTTGGCTTGTTTCAAAAGTTTATTGTAGCGGCGGTACTTCCTGACGAACGCTCTGTTTTCGGTTTAGTGCCTTTTGCCAATATTGAACGCGAATCGGGTAAAATAGCTTGTAGCGAAATCATGCAGTTAATCGCCATGAACTCGACTAATACTGTGACAGCAACTCTCGATAATTGGTTGCTGCATGAATCGGAAATAATTTCAGTTAAACCTGTCGGCTGGATTTCGGAAAACGACAGCAAAAATATACTGAATTTTGTCCCCGGTACTTTTGGCTGTATTCGAGCGGGATTGGATGTAATTGCAGCAGCGGCTGCTGCTAAGAATTCACCTTTTATAACGGCGGCTTGCCAAAAACTAGAGCAAAAGCTCGATCGGCTAAAACAGAATTTCTCACAATCTCAACATAGCTCGAAAGCAGAACAATTAGCGCTGCGAGCTCAAGCCATTGATTTAGCGGTGCGTTGTGGGCACGCTGCGGTTGCAGTTTCTAGCGGCGCTGCTAACGGTGCGGTACACCCGGCCGGGAGAGTTTATCGAGAAGCTTTGGTTTATACTGTTTCCGGGCAAACCAAGGATGTGATGCAAGCAACGCTCGATCGACTAATCGAATTTTAGATTTTAGATTTTAGATTTTAGATTGAGAGCGAAGACGGTCAATCGATTTTAGATTTTAGATTTTAGATTTTAGATTTTAGATTTTAGAATTGAAGAAACTGTGTTTAATAAATAATAGATATATTTTACCTGATGACAGACCAATTAAACTCCAATAATCTCAAAACGATCGCCTACAGCCAAATTGTAGACTTAACCCATGCAATTCATCCCAATATTCCCATCTGGCCCGGAGATCCAGCGACAGAAATTGCCACAGTAGCTCAAATAGAAACAGACGGGTATTTCCTGCGAAAATTCTCAATGGGAGAACACAGCGGCACTCACATCAACGCACCCAACAGCTTTTATGCAGGAGGCGCCAGCATTGATAGTTATTCCCCGCAGTCGCTCGTTGTGCCGGCAATTGCGATCGACATCCGAGAGCAAAGTCTTGCCAATCCCGACTACACTTTAACAATTGATGATATATTGACTTGGGAACGGCAGCACAAACTTATAAAACCTGGAAATCTAGTTTTATTGTATACTGGCTGGCAAGAAAAATGGGATGACGAGAAAGCATTTTTCAACCGAGACGATCGCGGAATTTGCCACTTTCCGGGATTTGGCAAAGCAGCAACTCAATTTTTGCTAGAAGAACGCTCTATCGCGGGAGTTGGAACTGACACTCACGGAGTAGATACCGGGCGAGATGAAAGTTTTGCGGTTAACAAATTGGTATTGGAAAAGCAACGAATAGTGCTGGAAAATCTAGCAAATCTAGACTTGTTACCTGCGGCTGAAATCACTTTAGTTATCGGAATATTGCGCCTTTTGGGAGGTTCCGGTTCGCCCGTATCGGTGTTAGCTTTTGTTGCTTGAGGCGGTAAAACTTACATCTTGCACTATGCTCAAGAACAGGCAAGATGCCTGTTCCACAAAGAGTGAATTTTTTTTGTGGAACAGGCATCTTGCCTGTTCCTAAAGGGAAAGCCCGATGCCCTTTCCACAAAGAGTGAATTTTTTTTGTGGAAGAGGCATCTTGCCTGTTCCTAAACAAGTAATGGAAAATGGCGCAATATCTCAGGTAAAATTAGATTGAGAGAAGTCGAGTAAAAACAATTAAATTAATGACAGAACTGCCCAAGGATCTCAACGAGGCGATCGCCCAATCCCGCATTGCCACCGCCGCTGCCCTCTCGGACGGCAAAACTCTACTGCAAGTCGAATTAGTATTTCCAGAAATCGCCCTGCAAGCACAGTCTATCACCCTACAATTTCTCCCAGAATTTGAGGAAATATACTCCGGAGTAAAAGTCTTTTTTCCCGACACTGGTGCGGCAGCCCTCGCGCGCCGCGACTGGGGAGAAACACCGTTTAAAGTCACTGATTTGGGTAGCAGTCGCACCCCTGTTGAAGATAAAATATCACCGGAAGATCAACTTTTCCTTTTGATCAATCCAGCCGCCGTAGAAGTTGCCCAAGTTGAAAAAATTTATATAGCTGCGGCCGGTCGCCCAGTAATTCTACTCAACCCGCGCCTGGAAGATGTTGCCACCATAGGTATAGGCTATGCGGGCCGCCAATTGCGCGATCGATTCCTCAGCAAAATTGAATCCTGCTACTATATCAGACCCCTAGACACTGCTGCTTTATTCCGCTGCTACCCCCAATCCTGGCAAGTGTGGTTGGAAACAAACGACGAATACAAACTAATTTCTGAAACCGCCCAAAAACCAGTCGGAGACGATTTAGAGCGGATTTTAGCCGGTTCTCTCCCAAGCGCCGATCCTGACTCCACCGCACCTGCAAAACCTCTAAAAAAGAAAGGTTTTTTGGCAGAACTCCAGACATTCCTCAAAGCTTTGACTCAGTAACAATAGTTAAGGCTCGATCGTATTTTACGGTGTGTCAGCTAGGATTATTTTCGACTTAATCCGTCGGCTAATCGCTGATGCACCCTAAAGCGTGAAATAACTCAAAGCTTTGCCTCAGTAACAGCAGTTGCAGAAGCACAATTAACAGCTTGCCTGTGTTTCTACCAGTAGCTACGCAAACAGGTACTGGTGAGCTTTACAGAATCTTTATAAAAAGCACTATAATGGGTGACACCCCTCCACCGTAAAAGAGGGGAGGCAAATAACAGCAAAATCAGATGCTATAAGCTAGAGATGGGGCTTTTGAGTCAGGGAAGCGGATAAACACAATGGAGCACCGGCGCATTGTTATCGGGGACGTACACGGGCATTACGACGGCTTAATGACCCTGCTAGAGGCACTTGCCCCCAGCTCGAACGATCGCGTCTATTTTTTGGGAGACTTAATCGATCGTGGCCCCAAAAGCGCTCAGGTATTAGATTTTGTCCAGCAAAGTCCCTACCACACTCTGCTGGGCAACCACGAACAAATGATGCTGGAGGCTTTGTCAGGGGTGCCGATGGATATGCGAGCGTGGCAATCTTGGCTCTACAGCGGCGGCGATGCGACAGTAGCCAGCTACAGAGATACAGGGATGATGCCGTATAAACACTTAGAGTGGCTGCGATCGCTCCCCACGCACCTGGACTTAGGGGACATCTGGCTGGTTCACGCCGGCGTTGACCCCCATCTGTCGATCGATGAACAGTCGATCGAACAACTCTGTTGGATTCGCAGGGAATTTCACACCATGTCGAAACCCTATTTTCCCAATAAATTAATTATCACCGGTCACACGATCACCTTTACCTTTCATGGCGTCAGACCGGGCGAATTAGTCAGGGGCGAAGGGTGGTTGGATATTGACACGGGTGCTTATCATCCCAAAAGCGGCTGGCTGACAGGATTTGACCTCAGCTACCGCAGAGTTTATCAAGTAAATGTATTTAACAATCAAGTCCGAATTTTGCCGTTTGACGAAGTAGTTCGGCAATTGAAGCCGCAGCCGATTGCACCCCCGCAACCTGCGATCGATTCTGTTGTTCAACAGCAGTGTTAAATCAATTTGTAGTTTTAGGGTGCGTCAGTTTAAGTTTGATCAATTAAATCGAAATTAACCTGCTTCTGACGTACCCTAGTAATATCATGTCCGGTGGAGGAACCGCGATTTTTGTAGGGGCGGGTTCACCAACAATACGTGCCAATAATTGACAATCTCAAAAACCCGCCCCGACCGGGCTATTATGGTTAATCCATGGGACATGATATAACTGGATTTATTTTTTAACGAACCGCGAAGGCGCGAAGAGCGCGAAGTAAGAAAAGAGAAGAAAATAGAAGAGAAAACAATAGAGCCCCTGACTGATTTATATTTCTACGAACCTAAAAGTCTGCGGATTTCTAGCCTGTAATCCTCATTATTCAAACCTTCACCGCTAGCGAGCTCCGGGTCTATCGCCTGCGAGATAGCAGCAATTCGATCGCCAGTTGCCGGGTGAGTGCTCAAAATGCTCGGAGGAGAAGGCTTGTTGAGCAACTTTTTCATAAAATCAACCATCCCAGATTGAGCGTAGCCTGCTCGCCCCATAGTTTGCAATCCCAACTGATCGGCTTCATACTCAGCTTGGCGACTGTGGGGACGGCGCAAAGCCAATTCCACCCCAATCTGAACCGCCTGAGATCGATCAAGCCCAGTGGCCGAAGCTACGCCTGAAGCTATGGCCATTTGACGCATTTGTTTAATCGCGTGGCGAGCATTAATGTGAGCGATTTCGTGGGCGATCACACTTGCCAATTCTGCCTCATTGTCCGCCGCCGTCATCAAACCTTTATTCACATAAACAAAACCGCCCATAGTTGCAAAAGCATTAATCGTGTCGTCGTCAATCACTTGAAAAGTATAAGGAATATTTGGGCGAGTGCTTTCTTGAGCGAGTCGTTGACCGATGCGGTTGATATATTCTGTAGTGTCCCGATCGCGGTCAATCTTAAACTCGCTGTTCGTTAACTGCTGATTAATTTGTCGGCCAATAGTCACCTCTTGGCGATCGGACATATTCGACAATTGAATAACTTGAATGCCTCGAAAAATCAGTTCGGGCAAAGAAAATGCTTGAGTCGGTTCCGGGGAAACCACCCAGATACCCGCAGCCACAATCAGGGACAGAAACAGATAAATCCCCCGGCCACAAGTACGCCGGCAAGTCAACCAAAAACTTTTTAACATGATTGATACGTGGGAGAAGTTAGATAAAATTTGAGGAAAAACTCGAAAAGTCACTCAATAGGCAGACGTAATTTGAGGCTGCTTAGTTGCTATTCTAGCTTTTTGTCAATTTTTAACCGCGCCACCAGCTTCTGGGCGATCGACCCCCAGGCTAACCAACCGCCGTCAACTGCCTTCTGGCTTAAGTGCCCCAGTCATGCGGATTTTGGGCGATCGTTGTGGTAATATCTTTTAGCTTCAGGACTTACGCATCAATAAAGTATGTCATTGCCAGCGGTAGCTCAGCAATAGCAGCATCTGTTTTTCATCGATGTCTGTGTAAGTCCTGAGCTTGTAAACATACTCCTGTCGCTATCAGTATAATAGGCGATTTATGAAAATTTTGGATTCTCAAGGCCGACTGTTCGGCAAACTCAGCATCCTAGACGTAGGTGCGGCTCTAATCGTACTGCTAGTTGCAGTCGGAATCTTTTTCTTTCCCGGCACTTCTGGCGGTTCCGTCGCCCAAGTCGGCACCAGTATCAAACCTGTAGAGATTGATGCAATTGCGATCGGTCTCAAAGGAACAAACGTTCAAGACTTGTTCAAACCAGGTGATAAAATCAATGTGGTGATCCGCAATCAACCCTCCGGTCAGATTACCATTAAATCTGCCAAAACTCTCACCAGAACCCTAGCAGTTCCTCAGCCCAACGGCACTCTGAAAGCTCTCCCCGATCCCAGAGAAGAAGAAGCATTCAGCAAAAATATGATGTTTACCTTAGAGGGAAAAGGTCAACTTACTGAAAATGGCCCGGTTTTAGGTAATACGAAAGTCAAAATTGGCACTACGCTAGAGCTTGAAGGCAACAAGTACATTTTCAACGCCAGCGTCATCGACGTGCGAGTAAAAGAATAGTCAGTAGTCAGTAGTCATTAGTCAGTAGTCAGTAGTCATTAGTCATTGCTAATGAGGAAGAGGGAATTCATATTCCTTCTTCCTTCTATCCTTTACATCCGTTACATCCGTTACATCCGTTACATCCGTTACAAAATCCGTTGCCGAACTTCTTCACCCTTCCGAAAGCAACTTTAAATATTGCCGAATTAAGCCAATCGTGACAGCGGGAAGTTCTAACTGCGGAGTCAAACCTACGTTTTCCAGAGGTTGAAAAACTTTGATTGCTTCGGGGTTGAGGTTTGCCAACCGCTGACCGATATCGGGCCCGGTAAACTGCGATTTTTCTCCCCAAATAATCGCTGTCGGCGTTGTTAGCTGAGTGATGTACAGCGACAAATCAAAGCACAAATCTCCCCGCACAAAAGACAGGGCGGCATATTCTGCATTTGGTTCCAAAGCAGATGCGAGGTAAGCATCAACAATTTCTTGGTAAACGCGACGCGAATCGGCAAATTGTCGTTGTTCTAGGAAGCTACGGATGCCACCGTCTGTGGCGATTCCCGTACTGTAGAGCAAGCGATCTAAAATCGGCGTGTTGACTAGTTTAGCGAAGAAACTGCTGCCGTAATCTTGTCCGAAGTCCGACAAACCGCTGGGTATGGTCAAAATGAGGGATTTGAAGAGATCCGGCCGTGCGATCGCAGCTCGAATCGCGATCGCCCCTGTTAGCGAAGAAGCTATCACATCTGTCGGACTGCCGCAAGTTTTTTCGAGAAATTCGATCAAAGTTGTGATATAATCTTCAACCTGATAATTTCTGGCCGGATGTTCCGATCGCCCCCAACCGATTAAATCCGGTGCTAAAATTCGATATTCTGCAGCAAAAGCCGGATAAACTTTCGACCATTCGTAGGCACTCGACCCGCCGCCAAAACCGTGAAAAAATACTAAGTTTGGCTTATTTTCCGAAGTTGAGGTCGGCAACCCCATCCAAGGCATTTTTTCAGCAGTGTAGTACACCATTCTGCCGAGAGAAGTAACTATTGATCGCTGACCGAAGCCGAGGGGTACAAGCATAAACTAACCTTAATCGCTGTTATATTTTAGATTCTTTTCCGTCGCCCCGTCTTTGTTTAAAAAACTTGCAAAGCTGGTGGCGTTTTTGTAAAGATTGAGTAATGATTTAAATCTATTTTAGTACAGGTGAAGCGTGAAACTACAGACAGCAAGTAAGTTTTGCGATTTGGGCAATTCGGCTGTGTAGTTATCCTTACCCTTGCAAACTACCGCCGATCGGAGATAATAGCAAAATGATGGGTAAGACCCCTCAACAAAATAGAGTCGGTTCGCCAACCCCGAAAGCAGGCGCTCGGAAAGGAGGAGTATTAGAACTCGCTTTCAGGCAGGCGGGATGTTGGCGGAGGCTCGCCAATCACGAATCATTAATCACGATATTTTGCGGAGCAGTGGCTTTTGAGGTCGAAAGTCTTTGTTGGAGGGCGGGCGATGGGGTTTCGATTCCTAATTCCAGGTTTGGCAATCACGGGGCTCGCCGTTATCAATTCCAAAACACAAGAAACAACTAATCTCAGGGAGGTTTACTAAAATGCAACTGCTCAGAAAAAGGGATCGCGAGGGTTTTATGGTTGATGCGAAAAGTCTTCAATCAGACGGGTTTGCAGAATTTGATACAGCCTATCGAAGCATGGATTTAAACGGCAAAAAGTCTGTTGTCGCCACTCCAGAACGCTCAGGCGCAGGGTCAGAGGTGCGATCGCGCGCCACGGTACCTGCGATCGTCCGCGTAGCTTTAGAAGACTTGAAATGCTTTGAAGTAGTAGAACATCAGTTTGCACATTGGGGGGTGACTTTTAGCAATGCCGTCGCCATCCAACCTTCAAACCCAGCATTTTTCACTGGTTCTGGGGCAACAGTGTTAATGGGGGCCCCCAAAAGCGGACTGATAGAAGTAACTTTTAAGTATCCAGTTCGCTGGGTGTCAGGACTTGTCACCAGTTCGCGGCGAACTGTTTTATCTGCGTGTGACATTGACGGCAACCCAATTGTTCAGGATGAAATGCCGGCGCCCAATCTAGTGGGGTCTAATTCTCCGATCGCCCCTAGGGCTCCCCTACGCGTAAAAGCTCCGAATATTCATCGAATTACTTTTTACGCTTTTGATGGTCAGCTAATAGTCGATGACTTGACTTTTGGATTTTAAAGCAATGCCATAAGTAGCGTCCCAAGTCTGCAAACCTTCGAGAAGGGCATTGCGGACTAAAGCTTCTGGTTCCCGACTCAGCATCAGGCGAAAGCACTCGGCAGCGCGGGAACGGGCGATCCTCTGCGAGGGCTTCGCTAACGAACTTTTGACAGAGCTCACAGGGCCAAACCCACCCTGATTCACCAAATCGGTCATTTGCCGCACAGCAATCAAACGCTTCACGGGGTCAGCATCAGTCAAATCCGCCAAGATGCGATCGAGCGCCACTTCATCTTTTGCGGCCCCCAGACTCAACCCTTGCCGCAGCAACAGCCAGGGAATCGCGATCGTACCCAAATTTTGCAAAATTAGGCTCAAAGCCATCCAGTGGCTCTCAGAGTCCGCCCAAATCGCCAAACTCATGTAAGCGCCCAAGGTAGCAATGCCGCCGGTGCCGACGGCTAAAACGAACCGACGGTTCGGGCCCTCCCAAAATTGCTCGCCTTTTGCTCGCAGCAATTGCCAGTCCCACGACTGCCCTCGGTAAACCAGCATCATCGCTGCTATCCCCAGGCCTGTGGAAAACAGTAACTCACTATTCCACCACCCCCAAACTGCTGCGAGGGTGACAACTGCCAGCCAACCTTTTGATCGAGTCAAACTCTCTAGCAGCCACTTGAGAAACGCAGTAGAAACCACAGGCGATCGGGCCTGATCGCTCTTGCCATATATCCTCCGACGCCTTGTTTCGGCAGTCCGGCCTGTGACTGTTGGGGTTGCCGGCGGGCGATCGTCCGAACTCAATTCTCTCAAAGCTTGGCCCTGAGTCATTTCCAAGGACAATTCGCTCAAGGAGAGCGATTCGAGTTGCAAAGTGCGATCGGACACTTTCACCGGCGATCTATTCCGCTTGGTTGTAGTTTTTTTAACTTGATTCATACTGACTTTTTTGAAAAATAACTTAAAGTTATCCAGGCTTTTTTAGCACTGATTTAGATTCTCGACAAACAAGACTCTAAGCTTCTATGATACCGGAAATTCAAACCCGTGGCGAGTACCGCAAATGCGCCGAATTCCGAGAAATCCTTACCAAAAATAGAGCAATTGAAGATTGTTGAGAAAAGCACCACAGGTTAACAGGGAATATTTCTGCATCGCTCTTGAGACAGAATGGCGATCGGAGTTGGCATGATAGCCAAAAAGCGAAATTTTTTAATTTCCGAAAATAGGGGAATTTTAAGTGATTCAATTCGTCCGCCAAGAAATGCACGACGAAAATTTAGCCTTTTGCCCGCAGGCCCGGACTCTCGCTGCTACCCGGTGTCAGATGAGGCTGGGTTCAGCTTGACCGCTAGGTTAGGGCACCGCAGCCTCCGGGCGGGCAGAGAATCCAGACACAGACAAGTATTGTTGGATAATTAGCAGGAGCATTCCTAAACTGCTAAGATTTTTGAATTAATGGGAGTTGAGGAAGCCCATCATCCGGGTTCAAACCGGTAAAGCAGCAAGGCAAGCAACCGACCGCGCAATCCGGTTCGGCAATTGCGGAGGCTGGAACAAACAGCGGCTTTTGACCAAACTCAGACAGAACTGCTGCCCCAAAGTGTGTCTGCGGAGGTTAGGCTAGTGAAGAGAGGAAAAGAATAGTTACGATCGAGACTTGATTAGTCTACCTTGTAATTTATTGCTCAGTTGTCAAGCCCAACAGTTTTGCATTCTCGCGATGAGCGAGACTCTTGGCACTTCCAACAAGTGGGGAACTCGACCGTCAAAGAACTTGGGTTTGATGGTAAAGCCCTTAGTAATATGTAAACACCTTACCGATAACTCGCCGGAACAATCTTGCAAGAAAACCCATGTCTAGTATGCAAAGCCAATTCACGGTTCACTTCTGGGGCGTTAGAGGTAGCATAGCGTCTCCCGGGGCAGAAACAGTACGTTACGGGGGCAACACGCCCTGTGTAGAAATGCGAGTGGGTGACAGTCGCCTAATTTTCGATGGCGGTACTGGATTGCGGGTTTTGGGACAAACTCTCCTGTCCCAGATGCCCGTAAAAGCTCATATGTTTTTTACTCACTCTCACTGGGATCACATTCAAGGATTCCCATTTTTTGTCCCAGCTTTTATTCCTGGGAACTGCTTTCACATCTATGGGGCTATTGCTCCTAATAAGGCTACTATCCAGCAGCGCCTCCACGACCAGATGCTGCACCCCAATTTTCCGGTACCCCTGCAAATTATGGGGGCAGACCTGAAATTTAACGATATAGAAGTGGGCAAACCGCTGGAACTCGGAGAGATTAAGGTGGAAACTGCTTTGCTGAACCATCCGGGCGAAGCTATAGGCTACCGCGTAAACTGGCGGGGGTATTCGGCTGCTTACGTGACTGATACCGAACATTTTCCCGATCGTTTAGACGAAAATGTGCTGTATTTAGCTCAAAATGCTGATGTGCTGATTTACGACGCTACTTATACCGATGAGGAGTATTATGCGGAGAAAAGCAGCAAGGTCGGCTGGGGACATTCGACTTGGCAGGAAGCGGTGAAGGTGGCAAAGGCTGCTAATGTCAAAAAGTTGGTGATTTTTCACCACGACCCGCTGCACAATGACGAGTTTTTAGACAGGGTGGGAGAAGAAGTGGCTCAAAGGTTCCCGAATAGTTTGATGGCGCGGGAAGGTTTGTCGTTACAATTGCTGCCTCCTGATAACGATTTGTCTGAAGCGTCGGTGCAAGCGCCTCAAGTGCCTGTCTGAGGGATGTGACATTGCCAGATGGTTCTGAAATCTTGAGGTCGGAAATCTCAAATTTAAGTTAGGGCTGACCTCAAAGACGGATACAAGCCCCCGGCTTAAGTCGTGGAAAACCAAAAAGTTTAGACCAAAGTTCAACCTTCCAGATTTATCTGTGGAGTCAAATCTAAAATCTAAAATCTAAAATCTAAAATCTAACATCGACTGGCGATCGCAATCTGGCTAAGTATGTCAAAATTTTAAGCGTGTGGGTAACTTCTTCTTGTACCGCTGCTCTGACTCCAACTTCTGTTGCCTTGGGAAACTTTGATGGTTTGCACCTAGGGCATCGACAAGTCGTGCAGCCAATTTTACATCGATCGCCTGGGCAAAATTCTGCGACGGTGATTGCGTCGGGGCAAAACTTGCTCTCCAACGCTGGCAAGGATCAAAATTTGGAAACAGAACATCCGGCGACCTGCGAAAATGACTCAGCAGCACCGCCCGATCGAGCCGACAGCAGCCAGAATTTCGATGGTTTGATAGGCCCTAGGGCAGAGGGCAACAGCCTCTCTGGGATAGATTCTGATGGGGTCGATCGGCTTTATAGCACTGTGGTGACATTCGATCCGCACCCGCAAGAATTTTTTACGGGTCAACCGAAAAAACTGCTGACGCCTCTGGCAGAAAAGGTAGAATTGCTCGCAGCCATGGGCGTCGAGCAACTTGTGCTGCTGCCGTTCGATCGAGAATTGGCCGCTTTGACTGCTTGTGAGTTTGTCGAGGAAATTTTGGTGCGACAACTAAAAGCGAGTCGAATTAGTGTGGGGGTTGATTTTCGGTTTGGACGGGGACGCGCAGGGACGGCTGTGGATTTGCAGTCGATCGCCTCTGGTTACGGTATTGATGTTGCTCTTGTACCGCTGCATAATTGCGGTGAGGGCGATCGGATCAGCAGTTCTGCAATCCGCGAAGGTCTGGCATCCGGCGACCTCACAAGAGCGAATCAGTTGCTGGGGCGACCTTACAGTTTAGTCGGGACTGTGGTTGGGGGACAGCGGCTGGGTAGGACGATCGGATTTCCTACTGCTAATATCGAACTGCCGCCGGAAAAATTTTTGCCACGTTTTGGCGTGTACGCGGTGCGAGTCTCGGTGAAGCATGGAGGGGAAAAGATGAAAGAGGAAAGTTCTTCCTATCAGCGGGAAAACCCCAAATCTGTAATCCCCGGCATAGCATCAAATTTATCTTTTGTCAATGGGGTGATGAATGTTGGCTGCCGCCCGACGGTAGACGGTCTGCAACCCACTGTGGAAGTTCACCTGTTAGATTGGTCTGGGGATTTGTATGGTCAAACCTTGAGTGCGAGTTTGGTAGAGTTTTTGCGACCAGAACAAAAATTCGCTTCTCTGGATGCTCTCAAAACTCAAATTCAGGCAGATTGTGATATTGCTAGAAGCCTCTTAACTGCTAAAGTCTAATAATTATGTGATCTAGAACAGGCGATCGCTTTTAAAAATGGTGCAAGATGAGTCAAACTAAATTCTAGTTGTACAAATACGAAGTCCGCAAGGCAAAGAGTCAAGAATTTGGCAATCTTGATATCTTTTCAACAATTAGCAATTAGCAATTCGCAATTAACAATTAGAAATCAGGGATATGAGACAACATATTGAGCGACTGAAACAAAATCTAGGCAAAACTATTGTTGGCAAAGGCGATGCTATTCGCTTGGTGCTGGTAGCCGTGCTTTCGGGCGGTCACGCGCTGCTGGAAGACGTGCCGGGTGTGGGAAAAACGCTGCTGGCGAAGTCTTTGGCGCGATCTATTGATGGCAAGTTTCAGCGGATTCAGTGCACTCCCGATTTGTTACCGACGGATATCACCGGTACTAATATTTGGAATCCGCGCAGCGGAGAGTTTGAGTTTTTGCCGGGACCAGTTTTTGCTAATGTTTTGCTTGCCGATGAAATCAATCGGGCGACGCCACGAACTCAGTCAGCTTTGCTGGAAGTGATGGAAGAAAAGCAGGTGACAGTAGATGGAGTTTCTCGAAATGTTCCGACGCCGTTTTTTGTGATTGCGACTCAGAACCCGATCGAATATCAAGGCACTTTTCCGCTACCGGAAGCCCAGATGGATCGGTTTACTTTGTCTTTGACTTTGGGCTATCCCGCTGCGTTGGAAGAGTTGCAAATGTTGGAACGGCTTTCTGATAGTTTTGCTGTTGAAGATTTGCAGCCTTGTATTTCTTTGGAAGAGGTGCAGGAATTGCGCCGTTTGTGCGCTGGTGTGAAGGTGGAAGGCTCTTTGAAACAGTATATTGTAGATTTGGTGCGATCGACGCGGGAAGATGAGGAGATTACTCTGGGGGTGAGTCCCCGGGGTGCGGTGGCTTTGCACCGGGCGTTGCAGGCTTTGGCGTTTATGGAGGGCCGGGATTATGGGACTCCTGATGATGTGAAATATTTGGCACCGCACGTACTTTCTCACAGGTTGATTCCGGCGGGCGGAAGGAGGGCTAAGACGATTGTTGACAAGTTGTTGCGATCAGTTCCTATTCCTTAAAAAGTTTGTAAGTAGGTTGCTTTAATTAAAGGAACAGGCAAGATGTCTGTTCCACAAACAATTACAGCTTAATTAAAGGAACAGGCTTTCCGGCCTGTTCCACAAACAATTACAGCTTAATTAAAGGAACAGGCTTTCCGGCCTGTTCCACAAACAATAAAGAATTACAGCTTAATTCAAGAAACAGGCTTTCCGGCCTGTTCCACAAACAATTACAGCTTAATTCAAGGAACAGGCTTTCCGGCCTGTTCCACAAACAATTAATTTTCCTGTGGGGAGTAGGGGTTGGGCATCCTGCCCACCCTTGAAAGACTTATTAATAATGGTGCAAAATGTCAGTTAATCCATAGGTTTTGCACCATTCTCAAGCACTCTCAAACAGCGCCACTAATTTCTTTGCCTCTAAATCGACATTGTGTTGTTGAGCAACTCTCTCTGCTCCTGTTTTTCCCATTTGTTCTAGCTTTTCTAGAGGTGCTTCCAATACCGCGCGCATCGCTACGGCTAATGCTTCGGCGGAACCGGGAGGAACTAACCAACCGCAAACACCGGGTTCTACGAGTTCCGGGATGCCAGCAACATAGGTGCTAATTACGGGCCGATTGAGAGCGAGGGCTTCCATAATTACGACGGGCAAACCTTCAGCAAAACTAGGCAATACCATTGCCCGTGAAGCTAAAATCTCTTGCTGAACTCGATCGCCACTGGCCCAACCGGTAATTTCTATATGGTTTTGCAAACCAAGTTGCTGAATCTGCTGTTCAATATCCGATCGCAGCGGCCCGTCTCCTACGAGTACCAACTTAAACTCTAAGCCTTGAACTGCTAACTTGCTAGCAGCTTCTAGCAATAATAAATGACCTTTTTGTTCGCTGAGCCGGCCAATGCAAGCTAAGCGGGGTGCTGCGGGTATGGGGACGTAGGGTGCAGTTAAAAATGCAGCATCTACGCCGCAGTGTATGACGTGAATTTTTGACCAAAAAGTGCGATCGCACCACCGAAAAAGCTGACTTTTACCGAAGGAACTAACTGCTGCTACAAAGGTCGATCGCTTAATTTTTTCGTCTAAGGAAAGAAGTGTGGCTTTATCAAATTCTTCAGGGCCGTGAACGGTGAAACTGTAAGTCGGGCCGCCAAGTACGCGGCACAGCATTGCGACTGTTGTCGAATTTGTCCCGAAGTGAGCGTGAACGTGTGTTGTACCTGATTCTGCAAACCAATTTAAAAGAATGCAAGCTTCTGCTAAATAAGCTAGATGCAGCAAAATCCCCCGTTCCGAGTGCCAGCCAACTTGAAATGTTAGGCGCAAAGCTTCGATGAATCTGGCTGGTTTGGTGAGAGCAACACGCAGCAAAGCTAATACTAAACCTTTGACTCCAACTCCTAAAATTACTTTAGTCAATTCTTGCTCTAGTTTGTCGGCCCCATCAACGAGTTCTGACTCGCAGGATCGGATCGAAAAGCGTGCGACTTTCAGGCCGCAATTTTCAACGGCTAGGACTTCTCTGCGGACAAAGCTGTGGCTGACTTTGGGATATTGGTTGACTAAATAAGCAATTATCATGAACAGGCTGGAAATGCTTTGAAATTTATTGAGTTTATTTTAGCATGGGGATATGGCGATCTCACAGTACCGTAGGTTGACACTATCGCAATTGATGGGATGGGGATTGGGAAAGGGCGATCGTATTCTCAAATTTACCATCAATACGATCGCTCCTATTTCTAAGGCAAATTTGAACAAGTCTTGCGATACCCCTCTCCCGGTAAATACTGCTTCCATTCTTCTTTCGTAAAATTACGAGTTAAGCGTTGGCATACTTCATCTGTGAGCTTGTTTTGAGGTAAGCTAACTAATTTTATTATGTTATTTTCTGTTCCAGTTGCATCAGCAACAGCCAGAAGTTTGCGATCTTTACTAAAAGTCATACTATTTATATTGTCATCCTTCTTCTCAGAGACTATCTCTTTAAATCTTTCTTCACTGAGAATATAGTCTATAATAAACATTGCCTTACGGTCATGCTGCTTAATCTGCTTCATAAAGTCTTGTCTAGAAAAAGTAGCGGGTTTAGATAGTATTATTTCTCTATTGTTACTATTTTCTTTCAGTATAATTTTGCGATTGTCAATACACCGAGCAGAATATTTTTCAGCCTTCCAAATAGAGCGAGATTTGCAGGATTCTTCAAAAGATAAGTAATCGTCCCAAAAGGATGATATCTCATTCCCACTTTGAGTTTCATGGAGTTGTGTTCTATAACCACTAATACCTCCCACATTTAAAGATATAAATAAATATTTGAAGTCATTACTAAATAAAACTGCATATACCACTGTTGTAGCAGGCGATGAATTACTTGCTAAACCAAAAGTTTTGATTTTTTTATGGCTATTTACATCCCATATATCGGCAGATACACCTCCATTAGTCTCACCAATTGCCACTAAATATTTTCCATCATCACTAAAATTGAGGGATAGAATATCATCTTGAGTTCTCAAAGATAATATCCATCTATTCGCAGGTTCCCATTGTTTTACTGTTCCATTCCTATACTCAATATTTAGAAATTTTTCATCAGACGAATAAGTTACTTTTTGTATTTCATCTTTGTCAGTAAACCGGGCTACTTCCGACTCGGTTTCAATATCCCAAACTTGTGAAACAAATACTGATGACTCACTATAAGCTGATTTATCAAGCTGGGAAGTGCCAAACAAATACTTTCCTTCTGGACTAAAGACTATTTTCCCCCCATTACTATTTTGCCAATTAATAGTTTTTATTTTTTTAGTTCGTGGTTCTAACAGTCTAATTTCACTAGAATCAGTAACGGCCAAGTATTTATCGCCTGGACTAAAAGCAATTTCATTTAATTGAGTAGTAGACTTTATTTCCCATATTTTTTTTCGGCTATTTGCATCCCAAAGTTCAATTTTGTTGTCATGATTAACTGTAGCTATGTACTTGCTATTATAGCTAAATGCAATCTTCTTAAAAATATACTCCCCACCTAGCTTAACATTTTCTGTCTCAGCTTTAGTATGATTAGTCATATCTGATAAAACTTCAGAATGTCCACCATATTTACCATATCTTGTAGCGAGATAGTGATCGTTGTGGCTGAATTCATAACTTACATGGTTAACATAACCAAAAGGTTGAGAAGGATAAATCTCCTCATATTTTTTTTGACTATTGTTCCATGCTTTTAACATAAAATGATAGTTTTCAAGTGTAGTAACTTGATACTTCTTAGTTTTACTAAATCCGATATCATCATTCTTGGGAGATGTATTAGTTATATTTTGTATATTTTGTGGCAATAAAGTTAATCCATGCCACAAATTTTGAGTTGTTTCTAGAGATTCATGAATTCTGACAGCTTCCATAGCCAACAGCATACTTGTTTGAAACTCAGCAGGCTGTTTTCTTAGGTCTTCTGCTTGTTTCACTAGATTCTGACTGAGAGAGACTCGGCTTTTAAAATACAATGTTGTTCCTAATAGACCGAATATAGAAAACAATAAAATACGCATACTACGTGAATATTTTTCGCACTGTAGACTTAAATTTAGGAAATCTTCAGCCACCTTTGAAAGCTGTATATCTTCTTTTTTGATAAAATCTGCTGCTTCTTTTAATTTCTTACCTGACAGCAAATAACTTCTATTTTTACCTACTAATAGTGAAAAATAATGAATAAAAGGATCGATAAATTTATGTGGCTTAGAATGACTGAGTTGATGAGGATTATTTTTATCTTGCTCTCGCCACGTTTGAGCAGCATCTTCAATATTTTGTCGGATCAGCAATGCTTCTCTATTTTCGTGAAGCCAACTGTATAACCGTGGCCAATAGCGAATTAATGCTTCATGGGCAATGTCTACCACAGGAATTTTTTTATTTTCTGTTTCTAGATGGCTCGTTACGATTAGCTTAGCATCTGCTAAACGTTTGATAACCTGTTCTAACAATTCTTTAGCTTCTGGTGATTTATCAGTCAGTAAATCTTCTTTACGAACCTGCCTACGTGTATCATCACCTTCAACATTTAAGCGTGTCAGCGCCACAAAAATCCACTTGGCAACCTGCTGCGTAGCCAGCCCCTGCTGATTTGGTAACCGATTTTTGTCTTCATCTTGTAATAAGGAGTCATATATTTCATCTGCGTGTTGTTCCAGTGCTCCTGCTACTCCTCCTAATTTGGTTAAATCCGAGTTAATTAACCGCTTTTTCTGAGACTGTTGCCAAAGTTTATCTAAGGTGAACTGCAACAAGGGCAAATAACCCGGTGAATTCTCTACCTGTTTAATTAAACTTGTTACCAATTCAGTTTCAACTTCTATTTCAACTTTTTTGGCTGGTTCTATAATAGCTTCCCGTAATTCTACATCGGTCATCTGCTCAACTCTAAACAGATTCTGCTTCTGCGAAATTTTCCTGCCTATTTTTTCATATTCTGGTTGGTGAAATCTGCCTTCAAAATCTGAACGCATCACCAGCACCAGGCATAGTTTATGCCCTAAACCCTCTACAGCTTTCAATAAGCAGTTAAAAAACTTCTGTCTTTCAGCATCATCTTTGCATTCGGTAAAAATTTCTTCAAACTGGTCTATTACCAACACCACACGACGATCAGCAGATGCCATTTGGTTGACTAAAGCCTCTAGTTGGTCTGCTTCTACTCCAATGACATTTTTGAGGCTTTCCAGTGGATGCTTACCGGGTCGAAATGATGGGTATAGTTTCCAACTGTGACTCCCTACGATTTCCTTACCTAAGTACAACTGATAAAGTAACCCAGCTCTTACTAGGGAAGATTTTCCGCTTCCAGACACTCCCAATACCGCAATAAAATTCCTGTCACGCAACTTTTGTAATAGCTGTTTTGTTAAGTTTGTACGTCCGTAGAAATATTTGTGATCGTCACACGCTTTTAGCTGTTCTGGATTGAAGTCAAAATATTTCAACCCTCTGTAAGGACGAATATTTGCCAGAACACCGTTTTTACCAGTTAAATGAATGATACCAGTTGGATTACTACACCTGTGATGCTGCTGTGGTTTTTCCGCATTCAATTTCTTATCAATAAAGTCTGTTAGCGTGTAATTTGTCACCCAGCCGTCGCTGTTATTCTCAGGGTTAAGACCTGCCAACAATGCTGGTGTCAGCACCCCTCCAATCGCTGTCTCGAACTCCCGCGAGGCGACAATTAAACAACGGTCACGCCCTCTTGTTTCTTTCCCTAAATTAGTCTCTGTAAAATTGAATAACTCCCCACTATGACAGCAATCTAACCAAACAATCTGCTGTTGTACCGGACTATTTTTTAATATCTGATGTAAGTCTTTTAGGGAAAACAGACCGCTCTCCCTGCAATTATCATCATGACAACTGGTGACTAGAAAGCCTTCGGTTTGTCCATTTTTCTGCCTTCTCGAGCCATGACCTGCAAAAAACAACAGTGCTGTTTCTGGAATTATGACACTTTCGGGTTGAAAAAGCCGGGTAATTGCCGTCTTCAGTTCTGGGAGGGTAACAAATAAATCTTGTGAAACTTCCCTCTCATCATAAATTGGCAACCGATGTACCTCAAAGCTGCCGTATTCCTCTAAAAGTTGGGCAATCTTCTCCGCATCCTGTGCTGCTGTAGGGAGATAGCCTTCAAATGGATATTCATTGATGCCAATTACCAAGGCTTGTCGCTTCGTCATGTTCACCCACTCATGCAGTAGTGTCTTTTCTGACTATACACAAGCAAATTAGTTTCTTCCGGATTTAATGTTTTTCTTTGTGTAGACTACATTACAGCGATTTTGACTTGCTGTATATACTGGTAATATCCACAAAATATTTTTATGACTGCATCCATTGACACCACTTTACTAGCGTTGTTGATAGCTCTGAGCAACTTAGATCAACCCCTGAGTCCAACTGAACAAGCTGCCCTAAATAAGGTAGGTAAACAGTTAGATGCTAATCCTAAAGCTTGGGATACCATCGAAAAAGGATTGAGGAAGGTGGTTGAGGCGAATGATTCTTTAAATCAGCAATATCAAGTGGCAATAGCTTTAGTAGAAGCCGTAGATGGTAAAATACCCTCTGGACTACTACCCACTGAAGCTGAACTAGAACAGATATTAACAGTTGGGAATAAACTGGAAAAACGTGCTGGTAAACCCAAGCCAGTTCAAGACTCTCAAAGTAACGAAATTCTCAACATGAGTACCGAAGTTCTGAAAACTTTGAACCCCGTAGAAGCCAGCAAAAAATTGCCTTTGGAAAAACTCAAAGATTTCTTTAAAACAACTTTCAATAAATGATAAACCTCGTCTACCCTAACTTATTTCTGTTTCTTTATGACCTGCGGGAAGGATTGGGTGAAGATGCCCAATCCTTAACAGCCAATCAGAAAAATTTTGCGGCTAAATTACCGACAAATATTCGTTCATCCCTGTTTAACGGAGATTCTGTTTTTGAATCGGAATACCTGGAACTGCTGACAAATAGGTGTGAGGGTTTTACTGACGGCGACAAACCATTTGAAGGCTATTATTTACCCGTCCGCTTGAACGATACCTATGGATTACTTTTGGGTTGTTCTTTTAAGGAAGATAGGACTCCTCACCCAGTCAGTTGTCTTGCCCAATTTCAAGCTAAAATCAAGGAAAAGCTAAATAATCAGGAGCCAAATATCGGGCAAACCTGGCTGATTGTAACTGAGATGGACAACCCAAACATTAGTCCAGAAGAAGTTGCTAAAAAATGCTGTCAATCCTTAAATATTGGCTTGAAATGGGAACGAGATTTCCCAGGTAAAGGGTCTTTTCTGGGAGGGAGTATATTTGAGCTTTCACGGTACCAACTGCTGATGCAGGAGTCAACACAGGATTCTACACCACGCACTATTCAACAACTACAAGAGAATATCCATCTCATCATTGCCGTAATGCCGAGCAGTGATGCTGCCAAAACAGTTTGGGAAGATTTTAACACTAAACTGCTGCCCTTATTTTGCTATCGCCATAAAGTTTTCTGGGCTTATGCTCAAAGTCGCTATCTGAAAAAACAACTAAAAAAAGATTTCAGAAATATTAACCAACTCGTAGGAAACATCTACAGTCAAAATCTCAAAAAACTCCGCAAAACCGTTGTTGATGCCCAAAATCTATTACCTAAGTATACCACAAAATTACATTATCTAGATGCTCAAATTCGCACTATTGAAATTAACGCCATCAACTATAGTAGACGGATCGGTACTATTGGCGATCGCCTAAATCAAATCCCAACCCAAAACGTACACAACCCGATCGCTCAAATCCTCCCTGGCGATCTAAAATTCCTGGAAAAATTCAGCGAAGATGTAGAGGAAAAATACCAGTTACAAGCGCAAAAAGACTATGCTTCTTTCAGTCTAGGCTCACAATTACTGCAAGACTTAATCAACTCAAGTCGGGCAATTACAGAGATAGAACAAGCTGAGCGCGATCGCACTTTCCAAAACACTGTTGGGATTATTGGTGCTGGACTAGCAGTGGGCTCCATCGTCGCCTCAATCGAAATACCGACTGAGCCAAATGACAACTTCTTAAATCCCCCGCTCGATTTGGCGCTTTCTACTCTACATATTCCATGCGCTTGGTTGCCTTTTGCCATTAAGATTACCTTTAGCTTGAGTGCCGCACTCGCCGCTGGGTTATTTACTGCTATACTAATTTGGTTAGGACAGCTTTGGCGGAAAAAGTAACAACAAATCAAACAGCTACCAATTGATTTAGCTGCGATTCACACTGTTGAAAGATGTAATTAACAGCACCAAAAAGTTGATCTAGTTCCTGAATGCTGTAAAAATTGATATTTCTGGTAAAAACATTTCCTTCTAGCTTGCCAAATTGCCAGGTTTTGCCATTAGACACAATACCCAAAATAATAACTTGAAGTTCATCGTTAAGTCGCTGGGCTGCAATCATTTCTGCTATACACTGCGCCCAGCCTTCTTCAAATTTATCTTGCTTAGCTTCAACTAAAAGCAAATACGGTTTGTCAAACACAACTTTGCCGAGAGGAGAACGTTTTGCCAAAATATACTCAGGAAAACCTGACAACTTAGTGTCATAGTTGAGAGCTTCATGGCTCCACAAAACAAATTTACTGCGATAGCACTTCCAAACTTCTTTTAGCACGGGATAAATCAAATTTTCGCAAACTGCAAATTCTGAGTTATCGACTACTCCTTCCATCATCATGATTTGCAAGTCTTCGCGAAAGTAGTCAGGGACACTGAAAGCAATTTCAATCACAAAATTAGCTTCAGTATAAATTGTCTGAAATTCTTTGATAACTGCCCCGATCGTTTTATAATTGCTAAAAGCCATATTTACCTCACTGTGTTTGAGTTAAGTAAGTGGGTACTAACAAATATAACATGGGGAGAGCGCTGGTTTTGCAGCAGTAACTGGCTATTTGGGTAAATTTTGCAACATTTATCCTTTACGTAGCTCTACACCTACCCAAAATGACAGCAAATAAGGTAAAGTAAACGGCACAAGAGTCTAGAACTCTCCAACGACCGCAACTCGGCAAACCCGCCCCTGACCAGCAAAACTGGTCGGTACAGGCGGCATTAACCGCTAATCGTCAACCCCTAACAACCGAGAAAAATGCAAACCTACTACTACGTTTTAGCCAGCCAACGCTTTTTGTTAGAAGAAGAAGCCCTAGATGAAGTGTTTAAAGAAAGAACTCGAAACTACAACGAACAAGAAAAACAAATAGACTTCTGGTTGGTCAAACAGCCCGCTTTCCTAGAAGCACCGACAATGGCAGAAGTTAAAGCAAAATGCCCTCAGCCATCAGCCGCTATTATTTCTACCGATCCAGTCTTCATCACCTGGTTGAAACTGCGATTAGAATATGTACTGACAGGTGAATTTCAAGCACCATCACCAACTATTCCAGATGCCCTTGCATCCCTACAGACAGCATGAATAAAATAGCCAAATATCAGACCCAACAACTAACAACAATTAGGGGTAAACTGTACAAAATTATTTTGTCTCTACCCCTATTTTCTGCTACTTCGATCGCCCTTTTGGTCTTGACAGTTTTATCGACTTCTGTTAAAGCTCAGTCGAGCTGCCAACCGCCCCAGTCCGATGAATATCTACTGTTAATTGTCACCCCAACACCCGAACAGCAAGAAAGAGCAAAACGCTCTTTCCCTGGAAATACTAACAACACAGTTTGTCGGTACATCAATGACACGGTGACGCGAGTTGGTGGCTTTCGCGACTCGCAAATCGCCAGCGATTGGGTTAAATACATCGAAGATGTTGTCGGATTGCAAGCTTACGTAGTACGATCGCCCGCAGCGGCACTACCCCAAAATTTGCCAGTCTACAACCCTCAGCCAGCACCAGGTTCTGAACCAATCACCAATTCTCCCAGTGGCAATCTTGCCTTCAATCCCCAACCCCTAGGCCCTGGTTATGCAGTGTTAGTAGATTACTTCAACCAACCGGAATTAGCCGCCCAAGTCAGGCAAGCATTCGGCACGCAAGTAGGCTTAGCTTCCTATGGCCAGCGTCCCTTTTTATTCGTCGCTTATACAACGGATCAAAACGCCGCTACTGATGCCGTAAAAGCATTGAGCGATCGAGGTTTTTGGCCGATGTTAGTAGACAGCCGCCGAGTTACCGTAATTGCTCCCGCTGTTCGGTAAAAGATAAAACTTGGCAATTCAAATTGCTTCTTGTCAAACAAAGTCCGCTTAAGGGAACTAATAACAATTATTGTTGTTGTTGGGATTCTAGCGGGCTGCTTCCTAGCTGACTTTCTGCCCGCTTTTTTGCTTCCATTGCCGCTCCGTAATCTGGTTTGTAGCGAATAGCTTTGTCATAGGAGGCGATCGCATCTTCGTATCTTTTTACCGCCACCAGTGCATTGCCGCGGCTGTACCAGGCTTCCGAGTAGTCAGGCTTGACATAGACGGCTTCATTGTAAGAGACTAGCGCATCTTCGTACCGCTTTAAATTGGACTGAGCATTTCCTCTATTGTACCACGCTTGATATTCTTTCGGGTTTAAATCTAAGGCTCTGCTGTAACACTCAATTGCTTGTTCGTACCTGCGTAATTCGTGATATGACCAACCTAAATTGTACCATGCTTGATAATAATCAGGTTTTAATTTGACAGCTTTTTCGTAAGCTTCTACCGCTTGTTCATGCCTCCGCATTTTCAGCAAAGCGATGCCTTTACTGTACCACCCTTGATAAAAATTGGGCTGAAACCGCACGGCTTTTTCGTAGGCTTCAAAAGCTTCTTGGTTTTTGTTTAATTCTAGGAAAACATTGCCTAAATTGTACCAAGCTTCATAATTATCGAATTTGATTTCAACTGCTTTTTGATAGGATTCTACGGCTCGATCGTACTGTTTTAATTTTTGGTAAGCTTGTCCCCGATTGTACCAGGCACGGTACAAGTTAGGCTGAAATTTTACGGCTTTTTCGTAGGAGACGATCGCCTCTTCGTACCGCTGCGAATCTAAGAGAACATCGCCTCTGCCTTCCCACGCTGCGGCATAGTCGGGCTGAATTTTCAAAGCGTTATCAAAAGATGCGATCGCCTCTTGAGACTGTTGCAACTTCTCCAAAGCATAACCGCGTCCCGTCCAAGCTTCCAAGTATTCCGGCTTTAATTCTATGGCTTTATCATAAGCTGACTGCGATTCTCGATATTTTTTCAATTCATATAAAGTTTTGGCTTTTTCCTGCCAAACTTCCGCGTAGTCCGGCCTGAGATTTATAGCTCGCTCGTAAGCTGCCAGAGCTTCTTCAAATCGGCTTAAATTGTAAAGAGTATTACCTCGGTTGTACAGGTCAGTTGCATTGGCCGCATTAAAAGTATTTACACCATAAATAGATGCTATAATACTGATGCCAATTAAACTGGCGATTGACAATATTTTTAAATACAGTTTTTTTCGGGATTTGGGCGGCCCCTTCGCAGCAGCAACCGGAGGCAATACAGGAACTGTACCGCTGAAAGAATTTTTCAACTCTTTAATAGCTTGCAGCGTTTCACCGGCACTAGAATAACGTTGGCGAAAATCGTACTTTACCATCTTATCTAAAATCTTCGCAAGTTCAGGACTGACGGATGTTTTGTCCTGCCAAATAATTTCCTCTGTGTCGGGGTTTTTTGGCATTTGGTGAGGATTTATGCCAGTGAGGAACTGAATTGCGATCGCACCTGCGGCATAGATATCGCTGCTGAGTTTCGGGTTGCCGTGAGCTTGTTCGCTGGGCATATAACCGGGAGTACCGATGCTGACACTCAAGCTATTCTTGGGCTGAGGATTGGTGATTTGAGTAGTAATTTCTTTGACTGCGCCGAAGTCAATTAAAACTAATTTTCCGTCTCTATCTCTGCGGAGGATATTGCGGGGATTGACATCGCGGTGAATCACATTTTGCTGGTGTACAAAATCTAAAATTTCGAGAAGTTCTTGCAATATACAAATGACTGCATCTTCCTGCATGACTCCCGCAGTTCCCGGAGAAGCTTGCGTAATTTCTTGACTTAAATCGTGGCCTTCTATAAATTCTTGAACGAGATAAAACTCTTGATTTTCTTCAAAGTAAGCAAAAAGTCTGGGAATGCGATCGTGATTTCCCAACTTGTACAAAACTTGTGCTTCGGTATCGAATAAACGTCTAGCTACCTGTAGAGTTTCGGGATCAGTTGCTTGAGGTTTAAGTTGCTTGACGACGCAGAGGTGATTGCCTGGTAGCTGCTTATCTTCAGCTAAATAAGTTTGAGCAAATCCGCCGCCTCCCAAGTGACGGATAATACTGTAGCGATTGCCGAGTGTTATTCCAAGCATGAAATTCACCTAATATTTCCTAGTCGTTTGGATAATTAGCTTCCAACCAAGCTGTCACATCTTCCGCATTTGAAAATTCTAACATGGCCTCTCTAATTTTTTTAATTGGTCGAACCGCAACAGGGAAGTTTGAATTTAAATAAAATCAATTTTAGGGTGAAATCCCTTGTGCAGTTCTTCAATCATTAATTTAGTTCCATCAGTTATTGCTGTATTGTACAAAGCTAGCTGGGCTAATGCCTGCCGATTTAGAACTTGAATTTCAATAATTACAGACCTGCCATTGTGGAATTTTGCTATCACCTCTAACTAGCTATCTTTGGTTTTGATGTAAGGCGCGGTGCGAACTTTACTATGACAGTCTGTTTGCTTTCTTTCTTGTTCCCTCCCCTTACTAAGGGGAGGGTTAGGGTGGGGTTCTAGATTTTTTCGGGCATGGGGACGCTCCCACTCTAACTTAACTTTGAACCGATTTCAAAATCTCGTCATCGACTGAAAAATCTATCTCAGCTTTATCCCGCCCCGAAACTACATAATCATTCTGAAAAGAATCTTTCAATCCAGAAACTAAGTCAAATTCCGGCTGCCAGTTAAGATCGGTGACAGCTTTATTAACTGAAGCAAAAAAGTGCTGCAATCGCATCGGAAAAGCTTTCTTTTTGCCGAAGTCAAATTGCTTCGGATCGTAGTGTACAATCTTAATAGCATCAGGGGATTTGCCTGCCGCTTGAATGCAGGCGCGGGCTAAACCGTCAAAGGTGACAAATCGATCGCCCGAAACGTTGTAAATTTGCCCGATCGCCCTAGAGTTGCCCAAAACCGCCGCCATTGCTTTAGCCAAATCCTGACAGTGCCCCAACTGCGTGAAGTGCATTCCGTTACCGGGAATCGGAATCGGTCGATCGCGCGCAATGCGATCGAAAAACCAAGCCTCTAAATCGTTATAATTTTGGGGGCCGTAAATGTAAGTCGGGCGAATCGAAGTCCAAGGCAAACCGGACTCGGCCAAGTAATTTTCGGTTTCGCATTTACCCAAATGTCGGCTTTTAGGATCGGTAGCGTCCCCTTCAATATGAGGCATTTGATCCGATTTCAAATAAACCCCCGCAGAGCTCATGTAAACAAAGTGCTGCACCCGCCCTTTAAATATTTCAGCTAAAGGCTTTGTATCGCTGAGTTCGCGGCCGTTGTTGTCAAAAACCGCGTCAAACTCGACCGTCGATAACTTATCGTGCAATTGTTCAACATTTGTGCGATCGCCCTGAATCTGTTTTACGCCCGCAACCGGTACAGGCTTGTTGCCTCGGTTAAACAACACCACTTCATGCCCTTGTGCTGCTAAAATCTTAGTAAGATAAACCCCAATAAACCGAGTACCGCCCATCATTAAAATTCGCATTATTTTCGATGCTCCTTACAGTTAGTGTAAATATCTTACAATAAATTTATGCCCTAGGGCGTGTTTTCTATCCCCGAATATCCCCCTAAATCCCCCTTAAAAAGGGGAGTAGGGGTTGACTTTGACACTGATTATTTCACCTTTTTAAGGGGGCTGGGATTTTGAATCTCATGAGAAATCACTCAGACTAGATAATTCATCCGTGTATCCGTGTCCTCATCCGTGTAGTGCTTTCCTTCTCCAATAATTTCAATTTGCCTAAAATAGCCCTATGCAAGTTCCCCGGCTGCATCCAGAAACAATCGAAGAAGTCAAACAAAGAGCCGACATAGTAGACGTTATTTCCGGTCGCGTCGTCTTGCGGAAACGCGGGAAAGAATTCGTAGGTTTGTGTCCCTTTCACGACGAAAAATCTCCCAGCTTTACTGTCAGTCCCGGCAAACAAATGTATTATTGTTTCGGCTGCGGTGCAGGCGGCAATGCTTTTAAGTTTCTCATGGAATTGGAGAAACGCCCTTTCAGCGAAGTAGTATTAGAATTAGCTAAAAATTATCAAGTCCCCGTCAAAACAGTCGAACCCGAACACCGACAAGAATTGCAGCGGCAAATTTCCCTGCGGGAACAACTCTATGAAATCTCAGCACTAACAGCCAACTTTTACGAACACGCTTTGCGACAAACTCAAGGAGAAGAACCCTTAGCATATCTCAAATCAGAGCGCCAGCTAAGCGAAGAAACTATCCAACAATTTCAATTAGGTTATGCACCCCAAGGTTGGGAAGCACTTTACAGTTATTTAGTAGAACAGAAAAACTATCCCGCGCAATTAGTAGAACAAGCTGGATTAATTGTACCCCGAAAAAATGGCGGCAGCGGTTATTACGATCGCTTCCGCAATCGGATTATGATTCCCATACGCGACACCCAAGGCAGAGTCATCGGTTTCGGCGGCAGAGCTCTCGGCGACGAACAGCCGAAATACCTCAATTCTCCCGAAACAGAACTCTTCGATAAAGGCAAAACTTTATTCGCCTTAGATACGGCGAAAACAGCCATTAGCAAAGCCGATCGCGCAGTGGTTGTAGAGGGGTACTTTGATGCGATCGCACTTCAGGCAGCCGGCATCTCCAACGCCGTCGCTTCCCTCGGCACAGCCTTAAGTTTAAACCAAGTGCGCCAGTTATTGCGGTACACTGACTCCAAACAAATTATCCTCAACTTCGACGCCGACAAAGCAGGAACTCAAGCAGCAGAACGCGCGATTGGGGAAATAGAAAAACTCGCTTATCAAGGAGAAGTCCAACTGCGGGTGCTCAACATTCCCGACGGCAAAGATGCCGACGAATATCTCAAAACCTACTCCCCAGAACAATATCGAGAATTGCTCGAAAATGCTCCGTTGTGGCTGGACTGGCAATTGCAACAAATGCTCGTCAATCAAGATTTGAAGCAAGCCGATACTTCCCAGCAAGTCACTAAAAAAATTATTAATTTATTAACCAATATCACTGACGACAATCAGCTAGCACATTACCTGCAAAAGTGCGCCGAAATACTCAGCAAAGGAGATTTTAGACTAACAAAAATGATTGCTGAAAACTTGCTAAATCAAGTAGTCAGCGATTGGGCAAAGCGGCAGAGTCAAGACGAATATTTAACAATGCCCCTGTTAATTAGAAACAAGCTGAAGCCGAACAAACAATATAAAAAGCAGCGCGCAAGCGGCGAAAACAAAAGCTCAAAATCCAGCTTATCTGCCGTAGCCCGCAGTCTTTTAGAAGAAGCAGAAGCGCAATTATTGCAGATTTATTTGCACTGTCCCGAATACCGCCAAGATGTCAGAGAGGCAATAGAAGCTAGAGACGTTCAGTTTAGCCTTTCTCACCACAGATTTTTGTGGCACCAGATTGTGAATGCAGAAATATTGCACAAAATGTCTTTACAAGTAGCGCCTTCAGAGTTAATATTAAAATTGCAAGATATCTTCATTGAATATCCCAATCAACTCAATCAAATCTCGCATTTATTTCACTTAAATGAGTTCTCAGAAAGAAACGTTTATCGCGCACCTCTAGTAATTAGATCAGCCCTCGCCTGTATCGAGCAAATTATCAGCATGAAGCGCCGCCGGATTGCACTCAATATGTGGGAAAAAGCCAAGGCTGCTAGCAGTGGCGAAGAGGCGATAGAATATCACCAACTATTCTGTGCCGAACAAGAATGGCTCAAGGAATTAGAGCGGCTGCGTCAAGTTAATTTTTACGATTTAACATCTGTACCTTGGAGTTAATATCATTTTAGATTTTAGATTTTAGATTTTAGATTGGAGATTGGAGATGACTCGTTCGATATAGGTTGGAAGCCAGGGCTGCTTAGGGGCAACCACGGGGGGATTGCCCCTACGGAAAAGCAGGGTTTTGTAGGGGCGGTGCGACCCCTACTCCCCGTGCCCGCCCAGCCCATAGACGAGCGGGTAGGGGTTTCAGATATCGGGGCAACCACGGGGGGATTGCCCCTACAAGAGAATGAAACAGCCCTGGGTTTGAAGCTTGCGTGCGGTTACATTTTTTTAAACTGATATAAGGAATAAAGTCCCTACTAAGAACCCGTTTGTACTAAGGACTTTATTACTTTATTCAACGAGCATTTTAATAATCGCAAAAAAGAGTTTCGCGAGTATCTCTACCCGTCACGGGATTAGTACCTTTTGCCACTTTACAAAGTTTTTCTATCATATCGTCTCGCAGCAGTGTCTCTGTAAAATCAGCACCGTCAATAATAGCTCCTTCCAGCCTGGTATTGTAAGCGAAAGCACCCTCAAGGATAGCATTAGTTAAATTTGCTTTCATCATGCGAGCTAAATCTAAAGTAGCACCCGTGAAATTAGCGCCTTCTAAATTTGCTTCTTCCATATTGGCCGCAAAAAAGCTGACACCTCGCAAATCTGCATTAGTAAAATTGCTGTTGCGAAGATTGGCTTTATTAAAGCTGTCGTCAGTCAGAACTTGGCCAGTAAAATCAGCGCCGACTAGGATTTCTTTGTCGTGATCCAAAGCGAAAGCAGGTGCGGGATTAATGCCGATCGCCCCAGCGGCAATTACTGCTAAAATAACAAAACTCAGCAAGAAAGTATAAATATGTTGGCGAATTCGAGAAATCATCATACAAGTTCAAGCTAATGGGCAGTCGTGACAGTTCAGAATTGAATTCTACCAGAAAGCGCGTCAAGCGTAGCTATCCCGTAGGGAATCGCCCGTTAGCGACGGCTGACTCCAATTCCCCCCAATCCCCAAACTCTAGGGATATCGGCACATTGGGAGAAAACTTAGTCGCCGACTGGTTGCAGCAGCAAGGTTGGGAAATCCTGCACCGCCAGTGGCACTGTCGCTGGGGAGAGATTGACATCATCGCACTCGGAAGAGATGAAGAAAGCGAAATCAACAGAGGTAACGAAAATTCCCCATTCCCCATTCCCCATTCCCAAACATTAGCATTTGTAGAGGTAAAAACTCGCCGCCGGGGAAATTGGGATGCTGGTGGAATGCTGGCTGTTACTACCACAAAACAAGCCAAACTTTGGCAAACAGCCGAAATATTTTTAAGCACTCATCCAGATTTAGCCAATAATTATTGTCGCTTTGATGTCGCTTTAGTCAGGTGCGAACCTTCACAACAAAACACTAAGCAAATATTACCACCATTAACAGCAGCCAGTTCTCAATATTCCCTTGAAGGAAACTACCGACTCACCCTGCAAGAATACATTCGATCGGCTTTTAGCATTTAAAAATATATAATTAAAATTCAGAGGGTAAAATCTCAAAGCAATGCCCCTAGGTCATTTTTAATTGTTAACTTGCCTAGGCTGTGGCGCATTTCTGTCTTGAGCTTTAACGGAGCTGAAAAAAGCGTTAAATCTTCTCCCGCTTTCCCCTTCTCTCCCTCTCCTGTTCTGTCATCACAGTTAATTTATATGCGTAGCAATCTAGGCGAGAGTTTCAGGGCAATACCCCAGGCCCTTGACAAACTGCTGGCGAAACGCTTCAATTTCTTTGCGGTCAGGGCTGCCGTGACAAACCACTGCCACCTGGTAGCGGCGCATCACGCTCAGCGGCGACTGTCCGGTTTCCAAACTCCACAGCGCCATTTGCAAGCGAATTTCAGGATCGTAAGGAATCCCGAGTTCGTTCATAAAAGCCCGAAAATCCCCGTGCATTTCGGGAGTTAAATATTGGCTCATTTTCACCTTTACCACCCAGCCGTCAATTTGGTGAATAACAGTGATAAATTGCAAGGGAAGATGATGAGCCGTGCGTAGGTAATCCACGACTCTCAGAGTAAGGCTAGTATTGGCGATGTAGTAGAGGTATTCCATAACGATCCTTATGAGCAAAGCTGATGCTATACCTCTATCCTCGCGGGCTATACCCGCCACCACAAGGGGAAAAGCACCCGACTTTGGATGGGGGTTTTTACCCAATTTGTTACCCAGTTGACAGATCGATCGCACAGGAATTCACTTGATGACAGAGATGGACTGGTCTTTGGACGGCTACGACTACGAACTTCCGCCCTCGCGCATTGCCCAAAATCCCGTAGTGCCGAGGGACAGTTCTCGCTTGCTGGCTGTAGATTCTCTCAGCAGCCACCAACACCGGATTTTTAGGGATTTACCCGATTTGCTGCAACCGGGCGACTTGCTGGTACTGAACAACACCCGCGTGCTGCCAGCGAGGCTCTACGGGCACAAACCCAACGGCCCGGCTGTGGAGATATTGTTGATGGAAGAACGGCAGCACAACTGCTGGCTGGCTTTGGTTAAACCGGGGAAACGCTTAAAGTTGGGCTCAAAAATTGAGTTTGATCCCATCGCCCCTGCCTGTGAGGACTCGACCACAGCTCCTTGCTGTTGCCTTCCCGATGCCACGATGCCCCATCGTCGTCGATTGACTGCAACAGTTATAGAGAGGGACGACGCAACAGGGGGAAGGCTGCTGGAGTTTGACATCCCCACAGATGAGAATCTGGCGAAGTTTTTGGACGAATACGGCCACGTACCCCTGCCGCCCTACATCGAAAATTCCCAAGCTTCTGCGGAACAGTACCAGACTGTTTATGCCGATCGGATTGGGGCGGTGGCTGCCCCCACAGCAGGCCTGCACTTCACCGAAGAATTGTTCAGCCGCTTGGAACAGCGGGGAATCGAAAAAACTTTTGTCACCTTACACGTCGGAGTAGGGACGTTTCGCCCGGTGGAGGTGGCAGACGTGACGACTCACAAAATGCACGGCGAATGGGTGGAAGTACCCTCCGCCACCGTTGAGAAAATCCGCGAAACTCAAGCCCGAGGCGGGCGGATTATTGCTGTGGGTACAACAGCAGTCCGAGCTTTAGAGGGAGCCGCCGCCGCGAGTGGCGATTTTTCCTTGCAACCTTTTTGCGGCCCGACCAATTTGTTTATCTACCCTGGTTACAAGTGGCGGGTTGTAGAGGGGATGATTACCAATTTTCACTTGCCCCGCTCTACTTTGATGATGATGGTAAGTGCGATGATTGGAAGGCCTCGGCTGTTGGATTTGTACCGAGAAGCGATCGAGCATCAGTATCGCTTTTATTCCTTTGGCGATGCCATGCTGATTTTACCAACAGCAAAAAAGGATTGATCGATCGGGCATCGGGTTCGCCCCATGCCCGGTATGCCGTTTCTATTCTTCCTCCTCTTCTTCATTGCCGGGATACACGAAGCTGTTGGAACGTCCAGTCAGAACAGATTTGCCCAGAGACAGAGCTTTCTGAGCTGCCACGACAGCTTTGCGCTTCCATGTGGCCTTACGCATATTCTTCTTGGATTTGGAGGTTTTCTTCTTAGGGACTGCCATGACGCTAAATACTTTCTGCTTGCTTATATAGACAAACAAACATTCTAGCCGATTTTGCCGGCAATGCTTACTCGAAAAACCGCAACAACTGCTGGGTCAGCCATATCAAGTAGTAGGGTGCCTCAGCGATTAGCTTCTGGAAAAATAGACAAAATCCCCTAGTTAATGCACCCGCAGCAGCTAAAGTTCGTGAAAGTGGTAGATCACCACGCCAGTTACGGCATCGTTCTCGATACTCACATAACCGGTTTTGAGCAGTGCCGTGAAAGCCTCTTCCACTTCGGCAAAAGTAGCGCCGGTTGCCATCACCCCTTGGGTGACAGATAATCTTCCGTTCTTGGTATAAGCTGCCTTCAGGAGTTTAACCCCTAACTGGTCTGGAGTTGGCTTGGGGTATGTCGCGGCGATCGCCCCGCTGACTGGATATAGCGGTATACCTTCGCGAGATACGCCGAGTTTGCCCCTGAGACTGGCATTGTGTTCGTCCACCATGTTCGGCAGCAGCAGCAAGTCAAACAATTGCCCGAACCCACACAAACCAAAGGTAAACAGCCACAGCAAACCCGTACCAATCTTGCCGTTGTAGAGACGGTGGAGTCCGAATGGGCCGAAAAAACAAGCTGCCCATAAAAGGTAACTAACACCTAAATTGCTCATTTTCTGACCGTCCTGCCTGATTATTCTAAGAATTGGAGTCCCTCTATACATTTTGTACTTTCTATCGGGTGTTTAAACAGCTTGACACCAGCAGATATTTGTGAATAGTCCGAAGTTATTGGTTATTTACTACCAATTCCCCAATTCCCTATGCTCCATGCCCCATGCCCCATGCCCTATGCCCATGCCCAGTGAGTAATTTTGCGTAGCAATTCTTAACGCCAGCAACATATTTGCGTGGGCGAGAGCTTGGTAAACTGGAGGGCGTGGAAATTACAGCAGCTTAGACCGGGATTCCACACGGAGCGCCAAACCAAGCGCGCCGCCAGCGCTGGCCGGACATACACGAGCGCGATCGCCCGCAGTACCCGACAATGGAAACAAGCGAGTAGTTATAAGCAGAAATCCAATAAAAATATGGTAGATTCCCTCAAAAAACCCACTTTTGAAGAACTGCGGCCGGGAGTGAAAGCCCCAGCCAAAGAAACTATTCTCACGCCGAGATTTTACACAACCGACTTTGACGAGATGGCCAAAATGGACATCTCGGTAAATGAAGCCGAACTAGAAGCAATTATCCAAGAGTTCCGCGTTGACTACAACAAAAACCACTTCGTGCGGGATGAGGAGTTCGCTCAATCTTGGGATCACATTGACGGCGAAAAACGCCAGTTGTTCATTGAGTTTCTAGAACGTTCATGCACCGCTGAGTTTTCTGGGTTCTTGCTTTACAAAGAATTGGGACGCAGGCTCAAAGACAAAAATCCAGTGCTCGCCGAGGGTTTCAACCTGATGTCGCGGGACGAAGCGCGGCACGCCGGATTCCTCAACAAAGCGCTGTCCGACTTTAATTTGTCCCTGGATTTGGGTTTCTTGACAAAGAGCCGCAGTTACACATTCTTTAAGCCGAAGTTTATTTTCTACGCGACTTACTTGTCGGAAAAGATCGGTTATTGGCGCTACATCACGATTTATCAGCACTTAAAAGCCCATCCTGAAGACCAGATTTATCCGATTTTCCGATTCTTTGAAAATTGGTGTCAGGATGAAAACCGCCACGGAGATTTCTTTGATGCGGTGATGAGAGCTCAGCCTCAGATGTTGAATGATTGGCGCGCTAAGCTTTGGTGCCGTTTCTTCTTGCTGTCAGTGTTCGCGACAATGTATCTCAATGATATCCAGCGCGCGGGTTTTTATCGATCGCTCGGTCTCGATGCTCGCGAATACGACATCGAAGTGATTAAAAAGACCAACGAAACAGCAGGCCGCGTATTCCCCGTGATGCTCGACGTGAACAATCCAGAATTTTATGAACGCCTGGATGTTTGCCTCAAGAACAATCAGCAGTTGACTGCAATTGTTGCTTCTAATACTCCGAAATTCTTGCAGTTTTTCCAAAAGTTGCCTTTGTATCTGTCGAACGGCTGGCAATTAGTGAAGCTGTACTTCATGAAGACAATTGAATCACCTTCAGTACAGGGCGCTGTGCGTTAATTTTTGATTTTTCATCCTCTGTGACGGCGGTTCTGCGACAAGCGGAGCCGCTTTTTTTGGTATGATGTTAGATTAGTTTTCATTGGCGGCGTGCGATCGGGTTTCAAATTCTATTAAGGAACTTTATGAAGGACGTTTAGTTCTAATTCCCCGACTATGGCATTTACCCAACTCAAAAAACATTCTTGAAACTGTTGTGGTTCAATTCGGGCAAAGAAGGAGACTAAATGTGTCATGAGATGGTATACTATTCGGTAATTCTAGAAAGCTTTTTAACCATTCATATTTGGGATTACCATAGGCTTCTATTCCGAACCGCTCCGTCTGCACCGCGTCTGGACAGCTAGAATCGCAATCGATCTAATATCTTTGAGCAAATGTTCTTTACTTCTTTCTATTCTTGGGTCTTTCAAGGAAAGCAAAATGCTCTCAAAAACTGGTATTTAAAATATTCATTGAAGGCAATGAATCTATTTGTTTTTGTTGGTAAGTTACAGCTTTACTAAAACGTCTTGCCATTGATAGCACCAATAAACTACAAAAAACTACATAGAAATTTACTCGGATTTAACTGTCGCATATTTGGGGTGAAAGTTAAGATGCGTTTACCCTGGTATCAATAGGTTATTAAACCTGTTTTTGGTGGAACGTTCTCACCTCAGTATCATTGTATGACAGAGACGGTTGGTTTCAGCAATTGCGAGCCATAATTGCCAAAAATTATCCGATTTTGCGCCACCCGATTTTTTCAGTCCGCCACCAGCTAGAATCCGCTGTTTTGCGCCGCGATTCAGTAAGTATTATTCATCGAACAGCCGCTTTTTTAGGCAGTTATTTTGATATTGTTTTTGCTATTAATTCTCTCCCTCATCCGGGCGAAAAGCGTCTGGTAGAACGGGCAACAGCTTTGTGTTCAAAATTGCCTGAAGATTGGGAAAGCCAGATTCACAGTCTAACTAATTCTATTTCGTTACCTGCGGGCGATCGCCAAATTATACATTGTCTTGATGGACTGGTTGACAGTCTCGAGGGATTGTTGATTGAGGCAGGTTTAATTGCTACTAATTCTGTGGCATTGCAATTCTGAAAGATTGGTGAATTAGATTTTTTTACAAATACAGGCGGGACGCCTGTGCCACAAATACAGGCGGGACGCCTGTGCCACAAATACAGGCGGGACGCCTGTGCCACAAACCGAACTTTTACAAACTTGCTTGTTGCAAATAACGCTCCAAGTCTTTAACCCGTTCTTGTGTCACCCTCGCTCTGCAATAACCGTAGGTAGAAGCAGCCAAAGTTCCACCTTCAAACTGCCCCATTTCATAATTGCAAGATTCATCTCTAAACTTGAGCCAACTACGCTGTGCTACTATCAATCTTTGCTTTTGTTTGCTGTTGAGTTTCGGCTGAAGTTGCTGATATACTTGATTGAGTTTTCTGTCTGCTGCCTGAAACTCTTGACTGGAACACGCATTCTGCTCCTGTGTAGTTTGAGGACTTTTGCAGTTAGGCTGTTGGGCGAGTTGCGAGGAAGTGTTGCTGGCTTGGCTGGGAAGTAAAAATCCTGCGGTTAACAACAGCGAACTCGCGGCTAATTTGACCCAAATAGTGATTTTTTTCAAAATATTTACCTCTTTTTCAATCTTTAATTTTTTCTGGTTGAGCCGATCGCCAAATCCACCAAGCAGCAGCCCACAGAGTAAAATTGCCGAAGAGAGTCATCGCCGCTTGCAGGGTAACAATCCATTCTAGGGCGGGAGAGTTGTCAAAATAGTGCCATGTACAGGCACACATAGCGCTGACGAGAGCGGGCAGCATTCCGGCGGAAAGGGCCCACCAAGCTCGGTTTTGAGTGACTTCGCCGTAAGTCCAAATTAACCAGATGGCGGCAATCCACTCGACGACGCTAGAGACGTGAATAATCCAGGTGGGAATTGACAAAGCGTGCATTTTTTGTATTCTGAACGAAGATGAAAGATTTATCGATCGGGACTTACGCAACTTTCATATAAAGTATGATGAGTCAGTCGATTTTAGATTTTAGATTTTAGATTTTAGATTTACTCCACAGATGAATCTTGGAGCTTGAGCTTTGGTCTAAAATTTTAGGAGCATCCACGACTTAAGTCGGGGCTTGTACCTGTTTTTGGGCTGGTCATACAATTTTAGATTAGCGATTGGAGATTTTATTAGATTTGTGATTTGAGCTGACTGATGACGTAAAGCCTTGAAGCTTGCTGACAGTATCATTTTTTTGGGTAGTAGTATTATCAAATTTCTAATCTCAAAAAAATCTAAAATCCCAAATCTAAAATCTAAAATAGTTAGATTCCCCATCACAAACAAAGAAAAGAGTAGAAATGCGAGCAATTTTGTGCGGCTATTACGGTAAAGGCAACGGCGGCGACGAGGCGCTGTTGGCATCGCTACTGCAAATGTTACCAGATGGCGTGACGCCGATCGTCCTGTCTGGCAATCCTGTCGAGACAAATCAGCGGTACGGGGTAGCAGCGCGCGATCGGATGAATGCCTTT
This sequence comes from Microcoleus sp. B9-D4, assembly GCF_036705105.1. NCBI lineage: Bacteria > Bacillati > Cyanobacteriota > Cyanophyceae > Oscillatoriales > Microcoleaceae > Microcoleus > Microcoleus sp. B9-D4. Next base: position 8,736 of record NZ_JAUBTS010000030.1, on the reverse strand, counting down.
CAAGTTCTCGAAGCACTCCGCACCTCCGACGCCCTAATTTGGGGCGGCGGTAGTTTAATCCAAGACGCTACTAGCATTGTGAGCCCTTTCTATTATGGGGGTTTGATGGGATTAGCGCAGCAGATGGGCTTAAAAACTGTTGCTTGGGCCCAGGGAATTGGGCCTTTGAAGCGCGAAATGACTCGCAAGTTATCTCAGCGCTGTTTTGCTGGATGCACCGCCGTCAGCGTGCGGGATAAAGGTTCAGCTACTTTACTTGCAGATTGGAAAATTCCCTTTACTTTAGCGCCCGATCCGGTGTGGGCTTTAGAGAATTCCCCCGTGTCGGGTTTGTGGGATTTACCTGCACCCAGAGTTGCTGTTTGTTTGCGTTCTCATCCTACACTAACTCCGGCGCGTTTGTCAATCTTAACTCAAGCTTTAGTTGACTTTCAAAAAGCAACTCGCACCTTAATTTTGCTGCTGCCTTTTCAAGCGTCTCACGACTTAGAAATTGCCCAACATTTGCACGAAGCCCTGCCGCAAAGGAGCCGTATCCTCAGTTTAGACGATCCGAGAAAGTTGAAAGGAGTATTCCGGGGAGTCGAAATGGCGATCGGGATGCGCTACCACAGTTTAATTATGGCAGCCTCCGAAGAATGCCGCTGTTTTGCTCTCAGCTACGATCCCAAAGTCAGTCAATTGATGGATGAGTTAGAAATGCCGGGATACTTATTATCAGAATTGCCAGAAGATCCTTATTTAATCAGCAAAACCTGGATCGAACACTATGCTAACGGCGACGCCTTATCGCCAGACAGGATAAAATTTATAGTAGAGCGATCGCTCTTTCATCGCGAAGTATTGCGAGTCGCGCTCCAGTAATCTCATTGAGAGGGAAAATACCGTGACAGCCAGTACAGCCAACTTAAAAATTACCTGGGAAAAATTGCCAGACGACTTCATTTTAGACGAGGAACCTGTGGAAAATATCGACCAACCCTTGCTAGCCGCCGCCTTGCGAGAAATCTTAGAAATCGCGGGGCTAATTGTAACAGGAATATTAGTTGCCCCAAACATGGGAATTTGCGCTACATTAAACGGCAAGCTAGTTATTAAAGCTCCAGATTGGTTTTATGCCCGCAACGTCCAGCCGCTTTCTAGTCAAGAAATTCGCCGTAGTTACACTCCCAACTTAGAAGGAGAAGTCCCGGCGATTGTCATGGAATTTTTGTCAGCTAGTCCCAACGATGAATATTCTAGTAAACAAACTTATCCGCCTGGAAAATGGTATTTTTACGAGCAAATATTGCGCGTTCCAGTCTATGCACTTTTTGAACCAGCCGCCGGAGTGTTAGAAGTCTACCACTTGGATTCATCAGGAAAGTATGAAGTACAACCACCCGATGCTTTCGGCCGTTATTGGATTTCAGGAGTTGGGTTATTTCTGGGTGTTTGGCAGGGAACAAAAGCCGAAAGAACCGGATATTGGTTGCGGTGGTGGGATGAGAGCGGAGAGATGTTATTGTGGGGAGTAGAGATGGTAGAAAGGGAAAGGCAAGAAATAGAAATTGTTCAACATCGAGCTGAACAAGAACGAGAACGGGCCGATCGACTAGCCGCCCAATTAAGAGCAGCAGGCATTGAACCAGAAGCCTAATGCAATAATGAGCAATTAAACTTTGCCGAGTAAAAGTTTTAATTGCTCATTAATTAAAAAGTATTGAACAACATCGCAAACATCAATATTTATCGGCGTTAATCAGCCTTCATCAGCGGTTAAAAATTACATTCAGGAGACAGCCAAATTGGCAAGAGTAAGAGTGCGGGAACACGTCAATCCCCTATCAATTAGATATCAAGCATCTGCAAGTCCCCCGGATTGGACTAAAATCTATGCGGACTTAAATTTACCGCTGCATTTAGATATCGGCTGCGGCAGAGGACGGTTTTTGTGGCACATGGCGCAAGTACAAACAGACTGGAATTTTCTAGGATTAGAAATTCGGGAACCTCTGGTAGAGGAGGCGAATCTTTGGCGGGACGAAAAAGGCTTGACAAATTTGCACTATTTGTTTTGCAATGCGAATAGTTCCCTGAAACCAATTTTAGAAACTTTACCCGCAGGTACTTTGCAGCGAGTTAGCATTCAGTTTCCCGATCCGTGGTTCAAGAAAAAGCACCACAAACGGCGGGTGGTACAGCAGGAATTAGTCAATGAATTGGGAACTTATCTGGCAATTGGTGGCGAAGTTTTTATCCAGTCAGATATTGAGGAAGTAGAAAGGGAAATGTGCGAGCGCTTTTCATCTAACCCCAGTTTTAAACGTCAAAACGGCGACAACTGGCTAGCAGAAAATCCGCTGCCTGTGGCTACTGAAAGAGAAATTGCTACTCTGAAACGGGGCGAACCAGTTTATCGAGCACTCTATCAAAAATAATGCTCGCTTTTCCCAACTCACCTTTGTCATAAATGTTATAAGGGATGAGAATTAAATAAAATCCACTTTTCATGACTGTTATGGGATGGGCGTCCCGCCCGCCCAGAAAGGACGGGCGGGACGCCCATCCCACAAGAAAAAAGGGAAATTATTTAATTGACGATCCTAACTTACATCTTGCACCTTGGTGAGGAACAGGCAAGATGCCTGTTCCACAAAACTTAATTTTCTTGTGGAACGGGCATCTTGTACCTTTGTTAGGAACAGGCAAGATGCCTGTTCCACAAAACTTAATTTTATTTCTTGTGGAACGGGCATCTTGCCCGTTCACAAAGGAATTATTTCTAGCTTAAACCCAAGACGGCAGCCACATCCGAATTTTCCATTCAATTTGCGACAAAGGCAGTCCCAAATAGATAGGCATCCAGAAAATAAAAGCACCCAAAACCAGAAAAATAATTGTTACCCCCATCCCTCGGAGTCGAGTTTGAGGGCTGTGCAGCCACCTGTCAGTCCACCAAGCAAGTGCTAAGGCTGAAAACACAGAACAGCCCATATAATGGTACAAAAATATGCAGCGAGTCACCTTCACCCAAGGCAGCAAATTAGCTGCCCAATTAACTATTAAATATAACCCCAGCCACATTTCAGCAGTCGGCGGAAACAAAATCGGCCGCTGCTGTTCTATCGTGTCAACAGAAGCCTCGCTGCGCGTTTGCAGCCACACCCAAATCCGGTGAACTAAAAGTCCTATTACTAGCACTAAAGCTAAGGTTGACAGCCACCAAAGGAAGGGATTTCCCATTGCGTGAACGTCAAAAATTACCTCAGTTGCACCTTCAGGTAAAGGCGGCAAAACCGGATCTGATTGTGCATTGTTGCTAGCTTTTTTGAAGAAGTAAACTATCGGGCGCAGCATCAACGGCCAACCGTACCACGCGGAACAGTAAGGATGTACATCTGGGCCGCTTTTAATCCGCTGGTGATAAGTCAAAATTTCCGTTTGCATCTGCCAGAAATTGGGAGTTGGATTAAAGTGCAGGTGAGGAATCCAGGATATGCTGTAAACTAAAATAGGAATCACAGCTAGACTCAACCATACTTCTATAAAACTGAGTTGAGTCAGTTTTTGTACGGGACTTTCGGGAGGAATTAGAGCCGAATTAACCTCGCGAACCTGTTCTTCATCTTCTTTGTTTCCCTGAATAAAACGAACTGCCCAAGCGCACAGCAACATCAGATAAGTACCGAAAAGGAACCACAATCCGTTCCATTTGATAGCCGCAGATGCGCCGAAACCTATCCCGGCTAGCACCAGCCAAAACCAGCGCTTCTTACCTTCAGCTTCTACGGATTTTAAAATAAATAACTGGCCTAAGATTCCAAACAAAACTAGATAAATGTTGTTCAGCGCGTAGCGAGATTCAACTAAAAATAAACCGTCGCAGGCGATAAACAAAGCAGCAAGAAAAGCAAAGGTGCGGCGCCCAACGAGCTGATAAGCTAGCCCTCCCACAACTAGGGGAATAAACGAACCTGTGAGAGCATTCAGCCAGCGGTAATCCCAAGGGGAAAGCAGGGAGCCAGCCATACTGTTGACGGCTGTTTTGCCGAAGGGAAGATGAGTGCCGATCCAAATGCCGATCGCAATTATGTACTGGCTCAGAGGCGGGTGAGCGTTGAAAAACGGAGTTTTTGTGAGATAATTGTTGGCAAATTTAGCGTAATAAACCTCGTCAAATACTAAGGTATTAAATCGCTCTAGTTCCCAAAAGCGTAAAGTTAAGGAAAAGAGAAAAATGCCGAGCATGGCTAGGGAGAAAATAACATTCAATTTGTTAAATTGTTGTTTTTTGATTTTCATAAAACAGCAGCAAATAATAGATCCTAAATTTGATGGCGATCGCTAATTTAAAATTCCTGAGTTAAGATTAACGTAAGATAGGACTTGTGCAGAAACCGAAATTTTCATAAAAAACCGGGTTTTTTGGAAATACCCAGTTTCTTAAACCCGGTTTCTAATAATGCTTGGAGAGTGCAGCGAGAAGCAGTAGCCACTATTGTTTCACCAAATGCTCCCCATCTAATTAGCAAGCCGGAAGGAAAAGCGGGCATCACAAGGTGCGATAGATTATGATAGCAGCTAATCATGTCTTTTTTGAGCGAGTGCTTATGAATCCCATACTTTCGATTGGGGGGCGTTGGGGGTTAGCTGTAGGTGCGACTATGCTGATGGGCTCTGCCGCCGCGCCAAATCCCCAGACATTTGAAAGCTTTGCTGATTTCTGTACCAACAAAGAGAATTTGACCCCTGAAGCCAGACATACGGTGGAGGTGTTGCTATCAAAAGCAAAAACACAAGAGTGCGATCGCGCTCAAACAGCACTGACTAATCTCACAGAACTTTCCCTGATTCGCAATCAAATAGTCGATATCAAACCATTATCAAAATTCACCAATCTGAGAAAGCTCAACCTCAGTATAAATCAAATAACAGATGTGCAACCCTTATCGGGACTGACTAATCTGAGATCCCTCGTCCTCAATTTCAATCAAATCTCAGACGTGAAACCATTATCGGGGCTGACTAATCTGACAGAGCTTTTCCTCGAAGCCAATCAAATCGTAGATGTAAAACCTTTAGCTGGGTTGACTAATCTAACAGGGCTGTCCCTCGCATCTAATCAAATTGTAGATGTGACACCTTTATCGAGAATGACTGAGTTAAACTTTCTTTATTTGAGTGGCAATAAAATCGCAGATGTGAAACCCTTATCGGGATTGACCAATCTGATACTACTTTTCCTAGAATCCAATCAAATCGCAGATATCAAACCTTTAGCGGGATTGACAAATCTGACCGCCCTACACCTCAGTAGAAATCAAATCGCAGATGCCCAACCTTTAGCGGGATTGGTATATCTGACAACCCTCGATCTCAGTAGAAATCAAATCCCGGATGGGGAAGCCGAGCGATTAATTCAGAAAAACCAACAACTATTAAATCAAAAAACAGATGAAGCAGAGCGATTGCTTCAGGAAGCTAAGCGATTATTCGCTCAAGAAACAGCAGCATCTTACCAGGAGGCCTTGCAAAAGTTTGATGCAGCGCGTTCGCTTTATCGAATGCTTAGAAATTGGGAGGACGAAGCTTACACGCTGAATCAAATCGGCTTCATTATTAATAGATTAGGAGACAGACAGCAAGCCCTGAACTACTACAAGCAAGCTCTTTCTTGGCATCAGACTATACGTGATCGCCATATGCAAGCCCCCATCCTCAACAACATTGGGGCCGTCTACTATGCTTTGGGAGAGAAACAGCAAGCCATCGACTACTATAACCAAGCCCTTTCCCTAATTCGGGAAATGCGCGATCGCCCTGAAGCAAGTATCAACCTCAGCAACATCTCGAACCTACCCGCAAACAGCGACACATCTTGGGGCGATCGCACTGCGGAAGCCACCACACTCAACAACATCGGCTTAGCCTACAACGATTTGGGAGAAAAACAGAAAGCAAAAGAGTATTTTAACCAAGCCCTTCCCTTATTCCGGGCTATGGGCGATCGGGCTAAGGAAGCCACTATCCTCAACAATATTGGCTTAGTCTATTCAGATTTGGGAGAAAAACAAACAGCCCTCGACTACTACAAACAAGCCCTCGATTTGACACCAAAAGTGGGCGATCGGCGTGGAGAAGCCCACACCCTCAACAATGCAGGTATTACTTACTCAGAATTGGGAAAACAGCAGAAAGCAGAAGAATATTTCAACCAAGCCCTGCCGCTGTTTCGCACTGTGGGCGATCGTCCTGGGGAAGCTCTCACCCTCTACAATATGGCTAATATCAAAGGCGAGCGAGGCAATTTAATCGCAGCCCTCACTGACATTGAAACCTCCATCAAAATCATCGAAAACCTCCGCACCAAAATTACCAACCACGAGCTCCGCATCTCATACTTTGCCACGGTACAAGACTATTACCAGTTCTACATTCACCTGTTAATGGAACTGCACAAAACCAATCCCAAATCTGGTTACGATCGCAAAGCCTTAGAAGCCAGCGAACGCTCCCGCGCCCGCACTTTATTGGAACTTCTTCAAGAAGCAAACGCCGATATTCGCCAAGGTGTAGCCCCGGAGTTATTGCAGCAAGAACGCAATTTACAACAGCAACTCGATGCCTTAGAAACACGCCGAATCGAAACTATAAGCCGCCCCCATCATACCCCCGCAGAAAAAGCAGAATTAGACCAAAAACGGCAAACTTTACTAGGACAATATCAGGACATTCAAGCCCAAATCCGCTCCACCAGTCCCCGGTACGCCACTCTCACCCAACCGCAACCTTTAACCGTGGCACAGATTCAACAACAAATCCTCGATCAGAATACAATTTTACTCCAGTATTCTTTAGGGAAAGAACGCAGCTATCTGTGGGCGGTGACTAAAACCAGTATCACCAGTTATGAATTGCCCAAACGTGCCGAAATAGAAAAAGCAGCCCGCAATTTCCGCGATGCTGTGACTAGCCCGCTCTACCGAAACATTCCCGATCGAGTTGCTGAAGCTAACAACACGCTTAGTCAAATTATTTTACAGCCCGTAGCAGCACAACTAGGTCAAAAACGCCTGCTGATAGTTGGCGATGGCATTCTCAATTACCTCCCCTTTGCCGCCCTCTCGCTCCCCGAAACACCCGGTACAAATCGGAATTCGCCTTTAATTGTAGACCATGAAATTGTGCTGCTGCCTTCCGCTTCCACCTTGGGAATCTTAAGACAAAACTACAATGACAGACAACCCCCAACTCGGACTTTAGCAATGCTCGCCGATCCAGTTTTTAGCGCTGACGATGAACGAGTCAGAACCCAGTCTAATAGCGCCAATCCCCAAGCAATAGAATCAGTAAATCTCGGTTTAAGCCGCTCTAGCCGCGCCAATAACATACAGTTCAGCCGTTTAAAATTCACTCGCCAAGAAGCTCAAATCATTCAAGCGTTAGTTCCGGCGAATTCTCGCACCGCATCTTTGGATTTTGCAGCCAGCCGCGCCTTCGCAACCAGTCAGAACTTAAGCCAATATAAAATCATTCATTTTGCCACTCACGGTTTAGCGAATAGCACTCACCCGGAACTATCGGGAATCATCTTGTCACTGGTAGATGAAAAGGGCAATCCCTTAAACGGATTCCTGCGAATTACTGATATTTTCAATCTGAAATTTGCAGCCGATTTAGTAGTGTTAAGTGCCTGTCAAACCGGATTAGGGCAGAACATTCAAGGCGAGGGCATGGTAGGATTAACGCGAGGATTTATGTATGCGGGGGCTCAGCGAGTGGTGGTGAGTTTATGGAATGTGGATGATGAAGGAACAGCTACGTTAATGTCGAGTTTCTATCAGGGAATGCTGCAAAAAGGGTTAACGCCAGCGGCCGCATTGAGGGCGGCACAACTCGAAATGTTGAAGCAGGAAGAGTGGCGTTATCCTTATTATTGGGCGGCTTTTACTCTTCAGGGGGAATGGCGATAAATTTTAGGGAAAACAGTTAGGATATCAAGTCAGGTTAATAGTTGATAAATCTTATATGGTAATAGTCGAGCAAATTTTTGCGATGTGACCGAATGCTTTTTGTGATTTTTTTTGTAGGCTGCTACTGCCATTCTATCCATTGCCTCACAATATCTTCTAGTTCCCCAGCAAACGAATTAATTGCATAAATACCAAAATTATTAATCATATCGCTTTTTTCTAAGGGAGACTCAGCTTGAAATATAGATTCATCTCAGTTAAAAAGCGATAATTGGCGAGACTCGTCATCCGATTGATTCTGGTGTAGGGATGTTTGCTGGCTGACAAAATCTCCCATCCGTTCGCAACCCTTAGCAAAACGGCGAAAAGTAGTTGCGATCGCCTCCGAACTATTATCAATTCCTATCCATCTCCTCCCAAACTCTGAAGCAACACTCAAAGTCCTACCCGAACCGGCAAAGCAATCGAGCACTAAATCATCAGGATTTGATGAAGCTCGAATAATTCTACTAACTAGAGCGCGGTTTTTCTTAGTTGGATAACCTGTAATTTTAATATTCTGATTGTGAGCCTCGCGAAACTCTAGCCAAATATCTTGTACGGGAATCCTGCTACTGCTATCCAAATCAGAAGTGTTGAATGATAGGAAAAAATTGCTAAAATTGGCAGAGCAATGTATAATTGCAGAGTTATAAATTATTAATAATCAACTGAAATGCTATTTTCTAACTTCCCCAAAATTGTCAAACGGTATCTCGCCCATTTACCCAAAAATGATTAT